>JAJSAJ010000763.1 GCA_024274855.1 Planctomycetota bacterium
ATAACGCTTGGCATCGTCGAACACGATCTGCCGTTGGTCGCGACTCATCTGCACAATGTTCTTCCGGGAACCGCCCTCCTCCGTCCTCTCAAGTGCATCGGCCACGGATTTCGGGAGCACATCGAGCGGATAGTCGAACGCCGGAAAACAGAGCAGCAACAGATCGGGAGACTTAATTTCCGGATATCCATAGTGGTCAACAAGCCGGCGGCCCGTGTAAATGAACATTGGATCTCGCGGATAACCATGGCTACGATAGTTGCGTACGTCATAGCCGAGTGGCTTTGAAATCGGCTCGTATCGGTCGGTCTCTTCAACCACCATGCAGTAGGTAATCGGATTCATATCCGTAACGGGATAGTCGGCACGGGAGATCGGCGCCAGGGGTTCTCCGTACTTCTTTTTCAAATCGGGGCCGAATTCGTACGCCGCACCACAAAGCTTGATCACATCGCCCCAATCGCTGGCATCGATTGTCATCTGCGCAACGATCGTCAGCTCCGGGCGCCCCGTTTTCACGCTGCGGAATCGGATTGTCTTTAGCCTGTTTCCGTCCATTGTTGTCGATACCGGAAAATAGTTCCGAATCACGTGAATCTGGTCGAGTTGGACGTAAGGAGCCAGCATATCCTGAAAGGCCCGTTCCGCGTCGGCAGGCAGACAGGTCGTAATAACGCGTGTGTTACCGGGCCGGGCACGTCCAAAACGGGCCTGGTTGATCGTCTCGATTCGATCGATGACTTCCTTGAACAGGCCCGAACGAGGAAAGGGAACACCATGTCCATAACCGCTCGGGCCACGGTTCTCGTCAATCGCAACCAGTGCCTCGGCGGAAAACTGGCCACCGAGCCATGCAATATCGTTAACCACCGTGATCGACTTGACTCCCATCCGGGCCGCCTGTACGGCGGCGGCACATGCCGATTCCGTACCCCCAACGATCAACAAGTCCGTCCGAATCTCTGTTGCCGAGGCAATGTTTGAAAAAGAGCACGCCAGCAGGACAGGCAAGACTGCAAAGCAGCAGCGACGCCAATCAACTCGCGCTACGACTCGGATCAAGACAGCTATTCTCGATCGAGTCCTTATCCTGGCCATTCCATTCGCCGCCAAATCCGGCGACGCTAGGCTGTCGTACGTCTGCATGTGAGGTGAAAACAAGTTTGCGCTGCCTTTCGTATAAACCAAACATATCAGCAGAGGGCGCCCACCCAACAAAAGTAGTGAATACTCCCCGGTTGGACTCCCTCATCTGGTGCTACAACACTTAGCAAAAAGTTATTCGCACAGTGCGCGCATGTTGGACCGATGGATACCTGCACATGGTGTGCCCGCGATCGCGTTAACTGGTCACCGAGTGCCTCGGTTGGTCGAGCGATCTGGTCACACCCTACTGCTGCTGCCACCCCGATTTCCAGCCTTGCCACAACACTAGAGCGTCCAGGGCTGCCGCATCGGCATCGACCGCATGGCGCTCGCTGCTTTGTCATCGACGAAATCTTCCTTTTCCGGACTCCATCGCAATTTCCTCCTCAGTCGCATGGAGATATTGCCAATGTGCATGACCGTGGCACAACG
>JAJSAJ010000764.1 GCA_024274855.1 Planctomycetota bacterium
AGCCTTGATCGCAATCCGGTCCAGCAGCAGGCAAACAGGTTCCGGCTGCAGTTCCAAACCTCTTGTAGCGTCCTGGATTACGCCATGTCCCGCTCGGCAAGCGGGACCTACCTGGACCACCTTACGATCAAGGCCCACACCGGCGTACGATGGGTTTGTTGCGCGTCGGCACGCGAGGAATGTGCTCGAATAGGGTTCTGCCGCGTGGCAAGCGGTGCGGTGGGACCGAATCGGGAATGGGGAATATGGAATATGGAGATCGGCGCACTGAGGCCAGCACGGGCGCAACAAGACCATGTGCACCGAACGAGAGGAATTGACCACCCCACCTCCAATCCGGCAAGACATCAGCGCCCCCCCCATATAGACCATTTTAATTTAGTGACGGAGAATTCTTTGCCGGATGGCTCGGATCATACGGAATAACAGGGGAAAAGAGACCGGATAAGTGCAGCAAGATGGCCGGATCCACGAAACAGACACTTGATTCGCAAGATAGGCCTTTTAGAATGGGTTTGAGGGTCCGATTTCTGCAGCAGGGTCAAGGAGGATCAAGAGCGATGCGAGTTGCGGCATTTGGGCTAGTCGTCCTAGCAGGTTTGGCAGCGGTGCTTCTGGGCGTTTCAAGCATGGACTTGGCATTGGCCCAGCCACCGTTACGAAAACAGGTTCCTCCGGCGATTCCCGTCCGCACAGCGGCGGCCGCATCCGCCGGTGACTTGATTGCATTTTCCTCGACCGTCGAAAACGGTCCGACGCAGGTCACAGTGATCGACGCGAAGGCTCGTGTGATGACGGTCTATGCGATCGACCGAACGTCGGGCGAAATCGAATTAAAGAGTGTGCGAAACGTCAGCTGGGACTTGCGAATGGAAGAGTTCAATGGAGTCCGTCCGTTGCCGCGAGAGATTCGCGAGCTTTTGGAACAACGCTAAGCAACCGATCGTTGCCCGGGTGTTTAGCAGGCAGGCATGAAGCCCTGGAACCAACTTGAAACGCGTGGTGTTCGCGATTGTGGAGCCCAAAAACCTATGGCCGGAAAATTCATTGAACTGACTGATGCAGCCAAGCAACTTGGCATCTCATCCGAGCGTCTACTTCAAATGCGTGAGGCGGGAGACGCCCATGGTTATCGGGACGGATCGAGTTGGAAGTTCAAAGTTGAAGAGATCCAACGACTCGCTTCGGAAATCGGCCAGCCGGGACCGCCCAGCGATGACGCGATGGACGAGCTTCTACCCGTTGATCCTGACTCGGACTCGGATGATGATCTGGACAGCTCGTCGATTCTGATCGAAGAAGAACCGCACGGCCAGTCCGAAAGCGGTTCGTCAAGTACCGTGATCGGAAAAGACGAGAAGGCCGCTGCGGAAGACAGTGATCTGAAGCTGGCCGAGGAGCCGCCGGTCGATGATGACCTTGAACTGGCACTTGATTCGAGTGGTGGTGATGTCGACCTGGAGTCACCAAACGCGGATATTGGATTCTCCGACTCGGACTTACAGCTTGCCGCAGAAGAAGACTTGAGTGACGAGCTTGAACTTTCCGACGAATTGGAGTTTGATTCGGACGACGCCTTGACGCTTGGTGAAGACGCCAATCTGCGAAAAAGCGGATCGGTCAGTGGCCAAGGCGAGCCGGAGGACGGCAGCAGTGGCAGCGGAATCTCGTTGGCCGGCAGCGACAGCGGCATTTCGGTCGGCAGTCCCTCTGACAGCGGGCTGCCGTTGGACGCTTCATCGGATTCGTCCGGCGTGCTGAACTTGCCGGAAGACGATTAAATGATCTCGCTTGACGAGGGACTGGCGGGTGCGTTGGACGATCATGCCGAGCTTCAACAAGACGAAGAGTTTTTGTTGTCCCCATCGGACGAGATGATGATCGAAGAATCGTCGGACAGTGGCTCGCAAGTCATTGCACTCGAAGAATCCGACGCGTTCGACGAAGGGATCATGGAGGTTGGTGACAGTGAAGAGGCGCTTCTCGAGCCGGAGGAAGCCGGCGAGTTGGATTCGCCAATTGAATTCGAGGGTGCCGCTGACGTGGAGACCGGGATTGTTCCGATCGGGGCAAGTGGGGATTTTCCCGAGGCACCCTATTCGATCTGGAACATCCTATCTTTGCTGCTGATCGTCATGCTGTTGTCGGTCACCGGCATGCTGATGACCGATGTCATTCGCAATATGTGGGCCTGGAATGGCAACTCGGATGTTACCAGCGGCATTGCCAATGCCTTGGCCAGCATGTTTAGCATGCGATAGTCGACCATCGATCATCGCCCAAACCCGCGTAGGGTGTTGGTCTCCTTCATGGCACGCTACCTGCTGCCCCAGTCGACCAAGATGCCACGTAGATTCAGCATGGGTTAGCATTTCAGTCGGGATGCGCTATAATCGTATAGCAATGCGAGCTGGCAGTGGCTAGGCACTACTGAAACGAGCTCCAATTAGTGCGATTTCACCGATCTCAACTGCTCTTTTCGCAACGGAGTCCCCATGGCGCGCGCGGTACGAACGACCGAACGGCTGGGATTAGGCCCAGACAAGCAGCGGAACCTGGCAGACCACTCATCACTTTGGAAACGGCCGATGTGGGGCCGGTGGATCCTATTGGCAGCAGTCGCTGGCGGGCTGTCTGGGTGCAGTGATCAGGAACCGGTGCGTCACTACAAGGTACCGAAGCCGGACCAGCTATACGCCTCGAATCATGTGGAAAAGACTGCGGCTGCGGCAGAAGGGCAGGGGAGCATCAAACCGGCGGCCTCGCATTCAACGAAGCCTACGGACCGGCTGCTGGGGGCAATTGTACCTTTCGGCGAGAAAACGTGGTATTTCAAGATGACTGGCCCGATCGGAGCCGTTGCCACGCAAAAAGACGCGTTTCGTCAGCTGGTCGAGTCGATTTCATTCGCCGACCAAGACGCGAAGCCCACGTGGACTCTCCCAAAAGGATGGACGGCAAAGCCGGGATCGGGGCAGCGGCTAGCCACGCTTACGGTCGACGTTGACGGGCAAACTTTGGAAGTCTCCGTCATCCCGTTGGCCAACAGTCCATCGACCAACTGGCTGCTGGACAATGTGAACCGATGGAGGCGTCAGATAGGGTTGGGGCCGACGACCTCCGAGAGGTTAAAGACGGAAACGGAGCAGATCCGAATCGACGGGGCGACGGCTGTTTGGGTCGAGCTAACGGGCCAATTTCGTGGCGGCATGGGCTCGACAAGTACGGCTAGTCCCGCAGCCGCCATGCTCGGTAGCTCACGCAATAAGCGTCCCGCAGCGACACCTCGCTTCACCCTGCCGGACGGTTGGTTTCAAGCCAAGGGGGATAGTTTCAGCCGAATTGCTTTGGGCGTACGAGACGGTGACGAATCCGTGAGGATTACCGTCTCGGTCTTGCCTGGGACGGCGGGTGGATTGCTGCCGAACTTCAACCGATGGCGCGCCCAGGTCGGTTTACCACCGATCTCGCAAGAACAGCTGGTGCAACAGGCCGAGTCCCTGAAAATCGACGGTGTAGCCGGCCCGTACCTGGAAGCGGCCGGGCCCAATGCCCAGGCCCCCAAGAATGCCATCTATGGCTGGATTGGCGTTGAGTCGGGCCGCAGTTGGTTCGTTAAATTGAAGGGTGATGCCAAGCTGGCCCAGCAACAGCAAGGTGCGTTTCGTGCGTTTCTAAACTCCCTTCAGTTTTCTGCGTCCGATGGAGACGGAAATGGCAAGTGATTCGAACCGGACAGACTCCACGGAATCTCTGAGGCGGCCAAGCACAGAAGTGCTGGTACAATCGAGCGACCCGCTCTACATTCGCATCCTCGGCCCACTCGCCTCGTTGCGCATCACGGTGGTGTTGCTGGCCATGGCCATATTTATCGTCTTTGCCGGAACAATGGCACAGGCGGAACAAGACATTTGGCATGTGATTCACCAGTATTTCCGGATGGATCTGAGCTCACTTCGATCGGCGTGGCAGACGGCATTTCCCTGGATTGAATTACAGATTTTCTTTCCCCGGTCGTTTTTTCCGGAGATGAAGCCGTTTCCGCCCATCATCGGGTTCCCGTTCCCCAACGGTTGGCTGATCGGCCTGCTGCTGTTCATCAACCTGTTGGCCGCTCACATCATCCGTTTTCGCATCCAGGCCAGGGGAAGCAAGTTGGGTCTTGGACTGGGCATCACTGCGATTGGCACACTCTTGATGCTGCTTGTGATTTACGCGGGTTCCGAACTAAGTACCGAGCAGCTAAAACTGTTTGCCGACTGGCCTTCGCTTCGAATTCTCTGGCTACTGACCGAGTGTTCAGTGGTCAGTTTGGTCCTCTTGGGCGGCTTGACGCTGCTGTTTCACGAACGAGGAGGGCTTGTCCTACTGCATGCGGGTGTTGGCCTGTTGATGATTGGCGAACTGCTGGTCGGCACTGGAGCGGTCGAGAGCCAAATGCGCATCGTCGAAGGGGAAACCGTTAACTTCGCACTCGACACGCGTGAGATTGAGTTGGCTGTTCTTGATCGATCCGGCGCCAAAACCGACTCGGTCGTCGCCATTCCTCAGTCACGTCTGCGTGCAGGAGCCGATATCGAGGCCGCCTATCTGCCGTTTAAGCTCCATGTGGTTCGCTACATGCGCAACTCAAACCAGATGTCGGTGACCGATAAGAAGACCAACCCGGCAACAACCGGCGTCGGCCTGTCCATGTTGGCCGTCGAAGCACCGACAATCAGCAGCGCCGACAAGAGCGGCCGAACGAATAACCCGGCAGTCTATGTCCAGTTCGCGGATAAGGAGTCCGGAAAGGTTTTGGGAACCTATCTGCTGACGCTGCAACAATGGCTGACCAAGAACGTACAGCACGTGTCGATAGGCGGGAAACAGTATGACGTGTATCTGCGTTACAAACACATTTACAGACCCTATTCCATGCACCTGATCGATGTGCGATTCGATCGGTACATGGGCACGCAAACGGCCAAGGGATATTAATCCGAGCTTCAATTGGTCGACCCGACACGTAAGGTGAAACGTCACGTTCGCATCTGGATGAACAATCCGTTACGGTTTGCGGGCGAGACATTTTACCAATCCAGTTACGGCCGTGATACGGCCAGTGGCTTGGAGTATACGGGGCTCCAGGTCGTCACCAACCGCAGTTGGCGCATCCCTTATCTGGCCTGCATGATGACTTCGTTCGGCATGCTGGCGCAATTCTGGCTTGTGCTTGTTCGGTTCCTGAAACGCCGCGAATCCGAGCAACATCCCGAATCGAAGGCCGGCAAATCGACACATTCAACCGGACGCTCACAGCGTTCACGTATCCGCAGAGAGGCTCGTCAACTGGCTGCCAGCGGGGCGCCGCCATCGAAATGGCGGGAGTGGCTGTTCCCGGTAGTTGTTGTCGCCGTTTGCGCGCTCTGGCTGATGGGCAAGGCCTATCAACCGGGCCCCAAACCGGGCCAAATGGACTTCGTCGCGTTTGGGCGGTTGCCGGTAATGTATGAAGGACGCGTTAAACCGTTCGACACGCTGGCAAGGAACAGTCTGCGTATCATCTCGGACAAACAGACCGTCAAGGACGAGCACGGCAAGGCTATCCCGGCGACCCAATGGCTGCTTGACGTCATCACGGACAACGATGCAGCGATGAACTACCAGATTTTTCGCATCCACAATCTGGATGTACTGGAAATACTCGGCCTGTAGCGGCGCAAGGGCTTCCGGTATGCGTTAAGCGAGCTTCAGGGCAAATCGAGCGAGCTGGACAAACAGGTGCGGCAAGCACGAACAACAGCGCCTGAAAAGCGTGATTTGGTGAACAAGAAGATCATCGAATTGGACCGCCGGTTACAACTATACATGATGTTGCGTGAGTCATTCCGCACACCACGCCTGAATCCTGATCACCTGAGTGAGGACATTCGGCGAGAGCAACGTCGCCGAACCCGATTCGCCAATTACACGTTGCCGCTGGCTGTTCCACCCGCGGACGGAAAGGGAGACTGGCAGGCATATACGCATGCAATCTTTCAGGCCACAGCGCAAAGGATGATGCAGGAAACGCCGAATCCGGCAACACTTGCATTATTCCGCATTCTGGGTAGTTACTCGACGCAAAACGCCACCGAATTCAACCAAGCCGTGCGGGACTATCGCACGCTGCTTGAAGACCATCGACCGGAGCAATGGAACGAGCGAAAGACAGACTTCGAAGTCTTTTACGACCACTTCGAACCATTCTTTTACGCGATGCTGCTCTACTTCCTTGCGTTTGTGCTGGCCTGTCTGGCGTGGTTTGGTTGGAGTCGGCCGCTGAATCGAGCCTCGTTCTGGCTGATCGCTTTGACGCTGATCGTCCACACACTGGCACTTTTGGCCCGCATGTACATTTCCGGGCGTCCCCCGGTTACGAACCTCTATTCATCCGCACTGTTTATTGGCTGGGGATGCGTCATTCTCGGAATGATCCTTGAACGGGTCTATCGTTTGGGCATCGGTAACGTGATCGCATCCGTCTCGGGATTCACGGTCTTGCTGATCGCATTCTTGCTGACAACAGCCGTAACATCGTTCAAGGGCGACACATTTACCGTCCTGGTCGCCGTGCTCGATACCCAGTTTTGGCTGGCTACTCACGTCACCTGTATTACGCTCGGCTATTCGACGACGTTTGTTGCCGGTCTGCTCGGCATCATCTTTGTGCTTCGAGGCACACTGACACGCTCGCTTTCCGGCGAGGAGGCCGATGCGATCAGCCGCATGATCTACGGTACGCTTTGTTTCGCCCTCTTTTTCAGTTTCGTCGGAACGGTCCTTGGCGGACTTTGGGCCGACGATTCGTGGGGGCGCTTCTGGGGCTGGGATCCGAAAGAAAATGGGGCGCTGATCATCGTCTTCTGGAACGCGTTAGTCTTGCATGCAATGGCCGGCAAGATGCTCAAGCAGCGAGGACTGGCTGTTCTGGCAATTCTCGGCAATGTCGTTACTGCCTGGTCATGGTTCGGCGTGAACGAATTGGGCGTTGGCCTGCATTCGTACGGATTTACCGAAGGTGTTCTTTTCGTCCTCGGAATGTTCGCGCTAAGCCAACTGATCCTGGCTGGCATCGGATTGCTTCCGATGGGCTTCTGGCGCAGTCAACCCGAGCAGACGTAGCACGCCAAACCGATCACGCTACCAACGTCGAAGCGGATGGCAATTCGATTAAGTTCAACGGTTGAATCAACGGGGCGCGCATTACGAAGAAGCATGCCAAGCAACCAATTACCGTAGCCGAAGGCAATGACGTGGAACCGCCGGATAACCTCAGATCCCGTTCAATGCTTTGTTCGCGACGAATCCAGGCGTTTGACAATCCAATCTGGATCTCGGCGACAGTCCAAGATCGCGTAAACATCAATCGTCTCACGCTCGATCAGATAATACACGGCAAACGGGAATCGTTTTGCAAGCATTCGATGGAAGCCTTCGGACATCTCATGAATTCCCGCGTAAACCTTGAGCGATCGGACATCGGCTTGAATGGAATCGAGAAAGAAGTCGCCAAGTCCGGCGGCATTCCTGTCGTAGAATTTCCAGCCCTCTCGCAAGTCTTCTTTCGCCGTCTCAAGTAGCCGAATCTCCACGTACCTCCTCCCGCAGCTCGGCGATAGCTGTATCCCAGTCGAGGAATCTCAGTTTTCCCGCCGCGACAAGGCGCCGGCGTTCATTCAAGACGTCTTTGTGCCAAGCGGGAGATGGAAGTGCATTGCGGTGTTTCGAAATGTCCGCCCAAAGCAATTCCATCGCCTCCAATTTGTCGGCAAGCGTCATCTTTTCCAGCGGTAAGTCAATCGACATGGCAAACACCTCTGTGCCTGAAGCAACTCAAGTTCCATCGTCGCGAACGACTACTTCTTGTGTGTGACAGGTGCGTCGATTTGTATCCTGCTCACAAAATAACACGCATAATCTTAACCGCAGTGTATCGCAAAAAGACTGCCAGAGCAAGCACTTGTGGCAGACGATTGTTCAAAGACAAGCGACTCTTTTTGCGTTGAATCCGCAAAATACGCGGCGAGGGAGGGCGCGTCATTTTACAACCAATTGAGATGTTGTCGGCAGGTTTTCAGCGCTGACGAAACTTTGGTTGAGAACAAGCAAACAAGCCTACGTGGCAAAACTCAATAAGTGGCTGGTTTTGGACGCTCACTGACAAGTAACTGTTGTACTCTTCCGCGTAAGACCCCCATGGGCTCGCCCCATGGGTGAATCAGTCTCGCAGCTAAGGAGGATCGTAACCGTTCACGGAATGTAGGCCGCCGGTTCGCTTCCAAGGGGTCAGACCCATTTTCGGCGACAAAATCCGTTCGCGTAAAGAAACGCTTTCTCCGCCGAAAATTGCGTCAGACCCCAGCCGCGTGAACGGCTACGGAGGATCGCCGCACGAACGTCCCCAGTAAACGCGACAACAATTGATCCGCCGGTCCTTAGCGTTGCCGCGCCTGCTCGTGAAACGTTTCCCAGTTCTTGGTGATTTCAGCCAGGCTGTCACCGCCGAATTTTTCAATCAAGGCTCGAGCGATTTCGAATGCTACAATATTTTCCACAATGACGCTCGCTGCGGAAACGGCACAGACGTCACTACGCTCGTATTCTGCCTCAGCCGTTTTTTTCGTCTCCAAGTTGATCGACTCGAGTGGTTTGCGAAGTGTACTGATCGGTTTCATTGCGGCACGAACCACCACGGGCTGGCCGTTCGTCATTCCCGCCTCGATGCCACCGGCATGATTTGTCGGCCGCACGTAACCGAGCGACGTTTCCTGACTCAGTGTCGGATCATAACGAATCGGGTCATGCACGTTCGATCCGAGTCGCGTGGCGGCCTGAATGCCCAATCCGATTTCAACCCCTTTGATCGCCTGCACAGACATCACTGCCTGCGCGATCCGACCGTCAAGTTTCCGATCCCATTGCGCGTGGGTACCAAGTCCAAAGGGAACCCCTTCGACGGTCACTTCCACGATTCCGCCCAATGTATCGCCTGCTTTTCCGGTTTCGTCGATCAGTTTCGTAACTTCTTCGTCACGTTCCGGGCACAACGAAAAGACCGCACTCGCCTCGCGCCGTTCAAGCCGCTCGCTCCAGGAGCTCACGGGGACATCGAGTTCGATAGGCCCCAGCTGAACGACATAGGCAATGGCACGAATTCCAAACGGTTCGAGCAACTGTCGCGCCAATGCACCGGCAGCCACGCGAGCGGCCGTTTCGCGCGCGCTTGCTCTTTCGAGCACGGCCCGTATCGGGCCCAAGAACTTGATCGCCCCGGCCAAGTCACCGTGGCCCGGCCTAGGCCTCTC
>JAJSAJ010000055.1 GCA_024274855.1 Planctomycetota bacterium
AGGTTCGGACATGCATGCTCCGTCTGCGCATGGTTCACGAGCCTGCAAGCTGATCGAGCGGCCCGATGGGGGGCGGGTTCCCTATCCGATGCGGCCCTCACACATCAGGTCTTCAAGCCTCTACAAAGGGGTCTTGGCGATATCCGCTCGCGCCAAACTCGAACATTTGCCGCTTCAATTGGTCGACGACGATCCCGGACCGTCTCTGAAGCGTCAAACGAACAGTGCGGAGCGGCGTCTAGCGAGGCAGGGCCTCGAACCAATGCCGACCTACCGCTCGGGCCGTGTTGGCCCGCTCTCGTTCGTCGCTAAACTTGACTCACAATGATCAACTTCATCTCGACAAGCATACTAATTCAGTGCCTGATCCAGATCCTCTCGCAGGTCCTCAAAATCTTCGAGTCCGACCGACAGGCGGATCAGATTGTCCGTGATTCCGTGTTTCGTCCGATCTTCCGCCGCATAACTGGCGTGAGACATGCCTGCCGGTTGCTCGATAAGCGACTCGACGGCCCCCAGGCTGACGGCAAGTTGAAAAAGCCGAGTCGAATACACGACGCGCTTGGTTTCTTCGAAATCACCGTTGATTTCGAAGCTAAGCATAGCACCCATCCCACCCTCCATCTGGCGTTGAGCCGTTTGATGGCCAGGATGACCTGGCAGGCCAGGGTACATGACTCGTGCTACCCGGACGTCGGCCTCAAGCCACTCGGCCAGGCGATGGGCCGTGTTACTCTGTTCACGGACACGCAGCTCAAGGGTTTTCAGTCCGCGGCTGAGCAGGAAGCTATCGAATGGACTCAGAACGGCCCCGGTAGCATTTTGAGTGAAGTACAACTGCTCCCATAGTTCCCGGTCGCGCACGACCAGAGCACCACCGAGCAAATCGCTGTGTCCACCGAGATACTTGGTTGCCGAGTGCATGACAATGTCGGCCCCCAGTTCGAGCGGTCGAGTCAGAACAGGCGTGGCGAATGTATTATCGACAGCCAGCAGAGCGCCATGGTCGTGAGCCAATTCAGCACACGCTCGGATGTCGGTGATGGTCATTTGCGGGTTCCCTGGGCTTTCGATCCAGACCAATCGAGTTCGCGACGAAAAATGCCCGGCGAAGGTGTCCAGTCGTGTACTGTCGGCCAGCGAGACGGACACGCCGCCGCGGCTGATGATATCATGGAACAAACGGTAGGTACCGCCATAGATATCAGCTCCGGCCAGTACGTGATCATTCGATTCCAGCAGCATCGTCACACAATGGGTGGCAGCCATTCCCGATGCGAACGCGAGTGCGCCCTTTCCGTTTTCCAGCGCGTTGAGCGTCTGCTCGACATTCGAGCGGGTCGGATTTCCGCTACGGGAATAGTCGAAAGCTCCCCGTTTTCCACCCGGTTGCACATAAGTGCTCGCAATGTGGATCGGTGGAACCACGGCGCCTGTTTCCCGATCGGCCTTATTCCCTGCATGGATGGCCAACGTACGGAACTTCATATCGATTTCGTCCTTTCAGGGCCTCTTTCGAGCCTGTGCTTCATCGCTTTGACAAAAGGCAACTAGCCGACGCAGTGCAATACTTAGGATTCGCCAATCAAACACTGTCACACTCTTCCGCGTACAGACCCCCGTGGGCTTGTCCCATGGGTGAATCAGTTTCGCAGCTAAGG
>JAJSAJ010000765.1 GCA_024274855.1 Planctomycetota bacterium
CTGCCTTTGATCTCGGTCTTGACGATCCCAGGGAACGCTTCGAGCTGAGCCATCTGGATTTCATTATCAAAGTGGCCAATGTTACAGACAATCGCCTGGTCCTTCATCTTGGCCATGTGCTCGATCGTGATAATGTCCTTGTTTCCGGTCGTTGTCACAAACAGATCAGCGATCGGCAGCGCGTCTTCGACTGTCGTGACCTGGTATCCGGCCATGCAGGCCTGCAACGCACAGATCGGATCGACTTCCGCGACCAGGATCCGAGCCTTTTCGTTGGCCAGGGACTCGGACGATCCTTTGCCCACGTCGCCATAACCGCAAACCATGGCGACCTTCCCGCTCAGCAGCACGTCCATGGCCCGCTTGATCCCATCGACCAGCGAGTGGCGACACCCGTAAACGTTGTCGAACTTGGATTTGGTGACCGAGTCGTTCACGTTGATGGCCTGGAACAGCAACTCGCCCTTTTCTTCCATCTGGATCAGCCGATGCACACCGGTGGTCGTCTCTTCGGAAACGCCGACCACGCCTTTGGCCACTCGCTGCCAGTGCTGGGGGTCTTCTTTCAGGATCCGCTGCACCAAGTTGAAAATCACCTGCTGTTCGACGCTTTCAGCTTTACCTTGGACGACCGAGGGGTCTTTTTCCGCGGCGAGGCCCAGGTGGATCAGCAGCGTGGCATCGCCACCATCGTCGACGATCTGATCGGGTCCCGAGCCATCGGGCCACGTCATCGCTCGGTAGGTACAGTCCCAGTACTGTTCGAGCGTCTCGCCTTTCCAGGCGAAGACGGGCACACCGGTGTCGGCAATCGCGGCGGCCGCATGATCCTGAGTGGAAAAGATATTGCACGAGCACCATCGGACATCCGCGCCCAGGGCCGTCAGCGTCTCGATCAGCACGGCCGTCTGGATAGTCATGTGCAGCGAGCCCATGATTTTGACGCCCTGCAAGGGCTTCTCAGAGCCGTATTTCTCGCGAGTGGCCATTAGGCCCGGCATTTCATGCTCGGCGATATCCAGCTCGCGGCGTCCAAACGCAACGAGCTTCTGGAGTTCTGACTGGTTGTCCATCTGAGCCACTTCGTAATCACGCACTAATGTCATCAATAACCCTTCCTGCTTCGGTACATGTTTTGTCTTCCGGCCAGATCTCCTGGGCGTTGCGCCCCATATCATAGTCGCGCCACCGGGTGTTTAACAGGCGGTCACTATGCTGGCGAAATGGCAACGAGGAACATCCAACATCGGACGGAAGGAACAACCCAGGTAGCCGTTCACGCCGCTGGGGTCTGACGCAATTTTCGGCGGAGAAAGCGTTTCTTTACGCGAACACATTTTGTCGCCGAAAATGGGTCTGACCCCTTGGAAGCACGCAGGGACCAACAGACTCCGGCCCAGTTGGCCGCGCCGGCGGCCTACGCTCGGTGAAGCGTCCCCAAACGCCCCATCTGCCCAAACGGGGTTTTTGGGCAACGCCTCCCAGGGTAGGATGCCTCCGGAAGACCTCCGGCATCCAACCCCGGGCTATGTGGACTCGCCGCCGTTGGCGTAGGGACGGACCTTCAACGAGGGCGGTAAACGACGTTGAGACGGTTACCTGACGGATTTGTGATTCTAATTTCATCTCTTGAGACTTATTCATGACTATTTACTTTGCCGAAGGCAGTCGGACGACCGAACTGACCGACCAGCAGCTACGCGACGCGTTGTGCAACGCATTGGACAAGATCGGCCAACGTAACCGAGTGCTTGCGATTCCGCCCGATGCCACTCGATTGCATAGCCGAGCGGGCGACTTGACCTGCTGGGCTCACGATTACTATGGAGACCGGCTGGTCGACGTCATGCCGGCACTCGGGACCCACGAGCCGATGTCGGCCGCGAACCTGCAGCGGATGTTCCCGACCCTGCCGACCGACCTGGTTCGTGAACACCGGTGGCGCGAGGATGTCGTGACCGTGGGGGAAGTGCCCCAGTCGTTTGTGGCCGATGTGACCGACGGAATCTACCGAAAACCATGGCCGGCCCAGCTGAACAAACTCGCATGGCAAGGCGAGCATGATCTGATCCTGTCGATCGGCCAGGTCGTTCCGCACGAAGTGATCGGGATGGCCAACTATAACAAGAATTTGTTCGTTGGTATCGGCGGCTCGGAAGGGATCAACGAGAGCCACTTCATTGGGGCCAGCTATGGGATGGAGCGGATGATGGGCCGAGCGGACACGCCGCTGCGCCGTATCCTGAACTACGCTCAGGACCACTTCTGTAGCC
>JAJSAJ010000766.1 GCA_024274855.1 Planctomycetota bacterium
ACGGAGATCGCACAGTTACGTACCAGCGAAGGGAGCATGGCGCGAATGGCCGTCAGTTGGGACACACCCGGCTTCGGGGCTGAGATGGGCCGGGTTCGGGGCCAGAAGGGTTCTTTTTACGGCAAATATCAAGGCCTGGTAAAACAACTGCCCAACACCAGCCGTCCGCCCCTTCCGCCTAACGTCCATCCGGGTGGCCACGGCGGTTCCCACGGCTATCTCATGAACGAGTTCGTCACGGCGATTCTCGAAGACCGAAAACCGTTGGTCGATATCGCCCAGGCGTTGAACATGACCGTCGCCGGTATCGTGGCCCACCAGTCGGCCTTGAAGGACGGCCAACTGATGAAGATACCGCAGTACGAAATCTGACCCGTGAGGGCATCGAGGGAAGCCGGACTTCCAGACCAGGGGATTAGAAATGAAACAACGCCACATTACCCTTTCCGCCCCAATCGTCGCTCTTGTCTTGTCGTTCTTCGCACCGTCATCCGCATCGTCGGAGGACGTGTTGGACTACGCGCAAGTGCTTCGGCGGATCACCGACCTCGACCGTCTTCCGTACCTGAAAGAAGGAATCGTCTCGCGGCAGTTTTCCAGCTACAACCGCGCCTCGCGCTACGACCGCGAAAAGGGTGTCTGCGTGGGCATGGACGCCAACGGAGACGGGATATTCACCCTAACGGTCCATGCGGGGCCGGGCACTGCGGAGGGACTGGCGAAGTTCAAAATCCCCGCCGCAACCAGACGTTACGCGTTTGGGGATCTCGAGTGGATACTCGATCCCCTCGAGCGGACCGACGTGTTTTTTCGTAACCGTTCACGGAATGTAGGCCGCCGGCTCGCTTCCAAGGGGTCAGCCCCATTTTCGGCGACAAAATGTGTTCGTGTAAAGAAACGCTTTCTCCGCCGAAAATTGCGTCAGACCCCAGCGGCGTGAACGGCTACCTTTTTTCTTCCCCGCGACGGCGTCCGCTACCCTCGGACGAAGCCCCCGGAGAAGATCGCAGCCACCATTCCGGGTCCCGGCTGCATCTACAGGATCTGGTCCGCCAATCCCACGGGAACGATCCGCTTCTATCTTGACGGCAGCACCGAGCCCCTCGAGATGGACTTCAAGAGCCTCTTCACGAAGGGAGCCAGCGATCCCGACAGGGAGACGCTGACGCGCCGCCACGAGTGGCCGTTCGTGCGGCCCTTCACTTTTCGGCGTTCCCACTCCACTTTCCAGCCTTCCTGGAACAAGGACTGGCTTGCGTCCGATTGCTACCTTCCGATCCCGTTTGCCAAGAGCCGCGTCATCACGCTCGACCAGCCCTTTTATTACCACTTCGGCTACAAGACGTTTCCCGAGGGGACCCGCGTCGAGACATTCCGCCTGCCACTTGATGACGATGCCGTGCGCGCCTGGGATGAGGTCGTGCAGACGCTTCTCGAACGTGGAAAGGATCCGAAGTCGAAGCGTCCCGGAACCGCATCGATATCAAAAACCGTGACCCTCGAACCCGGCGAGGAGATCGTCCTCGCCGACTTGCAGGGGCCGCGCATCGTGCAGGCCCTGCATGCAAAGCTGAGCAGCAAGGAGCGGTGCGCTCACAGCAAGGTCGTCTTGCGCGCCTTCTTCGACGATGAGGCGGAGCCCTGTATCACAAGCCCGCTCGTCAACTTCTTCGGCACCGGCTTCGAGCCGCGGGACTACCGTTCTCTCGTCCTGGGGTACATCAACGGGGAGGGCTACTGCTACTTTCCCATGCCGTTTCGCAAGCGTGCCCGCTTCGTGATCACGAACGAGGGCCGGATGACTACCGCGTGTTCGTCAATGGCGAGGAGCGCGGACACGTGGAGGGGTTCTCGCCGTCGGTGCGCGTCGAGGACGGCGTCCGCCTGGGCACGTTGAAGGGGCGGGACGGGAAAGCTGTGGTCCGCTTCGTCTGTACGGGAAAGAGCCCGAAGGCAACCGGGCAGGATCTGGGCCTCGACTACTTCAGGTTGTCCCCGATTTTGGTGGAGAACGCCATCGAGGGGGAAACGGCGAAGGTCGTGGATGTCAAGGATGGCCGGATCGGACCGCAAATGCTCGACACTCACTTCAGCGGCGAGAGCCACCTCTGGTTCATCCCGAACAAGGTGGGGGCATCCTTTGTCTGGCCCCTGGAAATCACGCGGACGGGACGTTACGCGCTGGCGGTCTATTTCACGAAGAGCTGGGACTACGCCTTCGTCCGGGTCCGCTTGAACGGCAAAGTGCTGGGCGAGTTTGACACGTACGCGCCCACAGTCGTCTGGGGGGGGAAGGACCGACCTGGGAGCGTGAGATCGTCCGTCGTGTCGAGGTTTGGGCACCCACAGCCCGACACTTTCCCGCAGCAACAAGGCGGCATGTCGCCAGTCATCTGAACGATCTTCATCGCTCGTACCCGAATCGCTCGCAGTCCATGTGGCAGTAATCCGTGATCTCGGCATAGATTTCGTCCGAGACAGAATCGCGACTGAACGTGGAGCCAGACGAGTTGACCTTCTCCAGACTGACGGCAGGTAGATCCCAATCGGCCAGCAACTGCTCCCAGTCCACCGCAACGTTGTCGAAACGGCGAAATCCGAATCGGCAACGACGTGCCGTCCCGATCGCAGCAGTAGGTGTACCACAATCCGCCGCGCCGTAGGTGACGCTCTGGATCCAACCAAGCTGACCGGGCGTACTGATCGAATGAATCAAAGGCCTGGAAGCGGTCGAGATAATCACAGTACGTGGCACTGAATCCACGTCGATTCGGATCTTTGGCAATTTGGTTCGTCCGCTGGCAGCTGTCCTGAAGCCCCGACTGCCGGCAGTCATTTGCCGTGGCCCCGATCCGGTCAGCTCGTACAGCGGAAGATGGCAATGCGTCGCGATGGCGGTGGCGGAAAAAAAGGGTGCGACAGCGTTTTCGCTACCAAGCTCCAGCCCCCCCGGTTCCGCGGTGGGCGGACGAACGTACAACCCGGCGGTTAATCTGTCGATGCCGAACTTGCCCTACCAACCACTTCATCCAGCCATCTCCGTCCGACACCCGATTTGAGCCAGCGTTCGCGCCGCATCGCCTCGGCATGCGTGGCGAATGTTTCGAAGCATACGAGTCGCCAGGGACCGCGATTGCGGCTGGTGTGCTTGCATGGGTTGTACTCCGGGGTGTTGTGCTCTCGCAGGTGACGTGCGAGATTCTCGGTTTGGCCGATGTATCGCTTGCCGGTCACCTCGCTGGTCAAGACGTAAGCGAAGTACATTGTGGCGAACTCCAACGCGCAAAGAAAAAGCTTGGCAGCAATAACGCTGCCAAACTTCTAGCTCCGTCAGCCAAACCACGTTCCAACGACTCGCCGAAAAGTCTATGTTTTGCTGCCGGCGCGTGCCTGCTAACCCGTACCGGAAACACCCTTGTTTTCCGGCGAAAGGCGCGGAACGCGTTGTCTATTGTTGCCGGCGACGGGCGAGCTGTTGATCAGCCGCGCGCGACGAAATGTCTACATTTGTGAACCGGCCAAAAGTCTACGATCCGTTAACTTTGCCGGGCCGGGATGAAAAAGAGACATCGGTTAACGCCCGGTGAGTCCGGGCAGTCCTGGCGAACCGGGCGCAGAGGTTCGCGAAAGGTGAATGAGAACGCCGTCTGTATGCGCAGAGAAGAGATGTCTCTGTCTCGGAGAGGTTTTCCCAGCGCACTTGAAAACGCCCCTGATCCGATGGCTCGGACCAGGGGCACGTTATCGCCGGCCAGGCCGGCACCTTCGTGACGACGCCCGAGCCGCAACGGTCTTGCTCCCTTCGCGAATTGCGAACTGGGCACGGTCACCGGGCTCTGCAAAGAGACGTTCAGTTTCACGCCACCGCCTTGCAACGATAGAACTTCTTGTGAAACCCGGGTCAAATGGTTTTTCACTGATGCAAGCGGTTTCACTCCGTGGTAAAATACTCTATTGGGGTGAAACCAAGGCTACTGGAAGGCCCCTGGCTCGATTGCTCGAACCAGGGGGCTTTCTTGAAAAGGGTTACAACAAGTTGACCACGCAATCGGCCAACGCCCGATGCGGCAAACGGCGCGAGACAGCAGCGCGGCCAGTTTCCCGCGCCGCTCGCTTCCGGTCATTTTGACCGGCTCCAGACGATCGAACGGACGCAAATCGAGACTCCCCACAAAGGTGCAGAAAAGCGGGCATCCCTACCCCTGTTCTTTTGCGTCGTCACGTGCTTCTTCGCGGGGAAATGTTGGGATTTGTCGTTTTGAGGTGCGGTCTGAACGGAAGTGGCCAGCTCTGCCGAGCTTGTCAGCCCTCGATCCGGTCGTCGAAGTCGATGGTTGCACCCAATGGCAGTCCGTGTTCTTCGACAGCCGCAAGACCTGGTTCGTAGTCTGGATAGCACGGATCGATCAACCGCGCGAATTCCTTTGCAAGGCCATTTACCGTCGGCCTGGAGATCACGTTGGTGCCCTCGTAGGCCGCTCTGGCATCTTTCAGCTTCAGCATCAGCAGAGCAAAATCATGGAGATCGTCATCGCAGTACACGCGGATGCCTTTGAGTCTAGTCAGCGGCAACTTGTCACGGCTTGAAGTCATTTGTCTCGTCCCCACGGCGACCAAGCTATCCGGCATTCGTTGTCCATCTGCAAGGCTCCGTCCTCTTCCTATCTGAACGGTCAAAACTCGTATGCCATTTCAGTCCAGTAATGCCAATCCTCAATGGCCTCGATTGTATCGTCGTCCTCCACGCCAACCGGGGCAAGTTGGCCCAACGGGATCGCCAAGGTGCCACCATCCCAACGGATGTTCACAAACATCTCTCGTTGACATTCATCGGCGTCAGCCATACCAACGGCCTCGACGGGATCGCCCACTTTAAGCGGCGAGATTTGCCGTCGTGATTTGCACTTTGCGCCAAACGGGAACTGGATCGTGTCAGCGAGATAGTAGTACCAACCCATCGACCGTTCTTCGGGACCGTATGCATCGACAACGATGTCCATCATGATCCGTTCTTCGCGGTCATCGTCTCTTTCTGTTGTCGGCATGGCACAAACCTCCGTGCGGGAACTCGTCCCGTTCATTTCGTTATTCTACACAAGACGGGAACCGCGTCATGACCGGGGCTGCCAGGGGCCGCCGAGCGGCCATTGCATGTCGAAGTCGCGGTGCTCTGCGGACGCGATGATTACTGTATGAAGAAAACGGCGGATCTGCTCCATGATTTCACGGAACTCATTCGGCACATCCGTCAGACGGCCTCGTTGGATGAGTGCCTTCCATTGCGTCTGCTTTGAAGTGTCCCGGGCGAACACGTCTTGAAAGCAGACGGGTTGTGTTTCCAGCGGCGTTTGTCGGCGACCGAAAGTGCGCCGGACGGACTCAGCAAGAACGCGGCCGTCGAAATCGAAGCTCCTCGACATGAGCCAGAGGTCGAAAAAATCCTTCATGCGACTGTTACGCAATCCAAGTTGGACCATCGCGTTCAGTTTTTCGGCCACGACCGTTTCGCGTGGATACGTCTTCAGACGAGGCGAAGGCAGATCAAGCAACGTAGGATAGTCCGTTTCAGTCGGTTCAGGCGTGATTGCATCGCCAACTCCCACATCGATCTGGACGTCGACGCGTGCATTGCCGAGTCGGCCTCGAACCTTCACTCGAAGGCCCTGATAGACCTGATTCTCGCGGATCTCCTGAATGGTGATCGAGCCCGCGTCGAACTCCAATCCATCGGACTTGACCCGAGCACGACATACATCCGTGAAGATGGTGCGCAGGGTTTCTTCCGAGATCTCCCCCGATCCGAGCAGGGCCAAGTCGCGTGTGGGGCGATCGAGGCGGCCAAGCCAGAGAATGAAGAGCATTGCCCCCTTGAGGACAAAACGCTTGCCGTGACGGGTTCGCGTCAGCCGGTACAGGAACCTCTCCGCGACGTATCTCGCCAGCAACGAGTTGAAGTCCTCCCGCCGATCGGCGGCAATGCTCCGTAAGCGATCATGCACTGATTGAGCGATTGGATTGCTCCGAGACGTCATCCGAGCAGCGCCTCCATGTAGGGCTTCATCACCTGGTCAACGCGGCAAATACAACCGTAACGGACTAGGTCATCAACCGTGGCCTTGCGTTGGTGCAGGCAATCTCGGAGTGCTTCGATGGCGACGTCCAGGCCAATCTTGTTTCGATACTTGAAGCAATCAGCCACGGTCTTCGCCACACAAAACACCCGGACCTCGACGCCGCCGACATCGTGCTTCTCGATCCCTTCGGTAAAGGCCTTGCCGGAGAAGCGGAAGAACTGTACCTCGACGGTCTCGATCTGCGGTGCGTGCGCCTTCTCTTCGATCGCTAGGTACACAATATGCGGGATCTGCGTCGTCAGCTCATGGAATGACAGGGCGGAGATCAGGCAGATGACGCCCGACGGCGCGCGTTTGCAGACTTCCGCCAGCGACACGTTCTCCGACATCATTCCGCCAGCAGCGCGATAGAGTCCACGGGCCACGCGCTGAACGAGCCCCCGATCGCAGGCCATGCGGAGGTACTGGCGCGGAATGCCAAGTGCCGCAAGGTCGCGAGGTCTTATCAGGCCCTTCTCGTGGGCCAGTTCGACAATCTGTTGTATTCGTGAAGCGGTCATGGCGATTTTGCGTTTCCGCTACTATTATCGACAAGTCCCGAGGAAACGTAAAGGCCGGTTTCGTCGAATTCTCGGTCAACTTCGGGCTCGCAGCGCGATCTCAAATCCTCCCGTCCCGAGGGTCAGACGCGAACGTGTTCGCTAACCAAACGATCGGGAGAGGCCAGAGAGT
>JAJSAJ010000767.1 GCA_024274855.1 Planctomycetota bacterium
GGGGAGGGAGCGGGACTTTGGAGTGACATGTTGCTCTTAGCTCAATAGACTCGCTCACCAACGGCACAAGGCCGTTGGGGTCGATCAACCGAAAAAACAGCAGTGAGATACAAATCCTACTGCAGACGGCTAAAGTGTTACGGTTTTTTTCAATATTCTCGACCCTGCTTCGATTGTGGGGGTAGCCTGCGTTCGAAAAATCAAATAGCGGAATACAACGAACTGGTCCAGGGATGGGCTGGCGCAACAATCGGCTCCATCGTGGTGGCAGAAGCTAGGGACGGCGACGCATGAACAACTTCTCTCGCGCTCTTCGCGATTCGCTCAAATACTGGAAAACGTTGGCATTGGCGACCGTTTGTTCATTAGGAGTTGCCTTGCTGTGGGGTGGTAACATCGGTGCTCTGTTTCCCGTAATCCAGGTGACGCTTGGTGGCGGGTCGCTTCAGCAGTGGATCGCGACCGAAATCACCGCCTCGGAGCAGCAGATTGAACAGTTTTCATCCACGATCGAACGTTTGCATCAGCAGCAAGCGGAGGCAGGTTCCGGGGAGCGAGCACAACTGGCGAGCAAAATTGAGTTGCTTGAAAGTCGAATGCGGGACGAGCAGAGTGCGATTGAGAAGTATCGATATGCGCAGCCGTGGATTGATCGGTTCGTCCCACACGATCCGTTTCAGACGGTTGTGGCTGTGATTGGCATATTGATTTTCAGTACTTTTCTCAAACATGTGTTGTTGCTTGGCAACACCGTGCTGGTTGCCAAAGTTTCGAATTCGATTATCCGTAGTATTCGGCTTCGAATATTTGGCAAGGCATTGGAGTTGGATCGGGCGGGGTTTGCCGAGTTAGGTACGAGCGGTTTTGCGACGCAAATGACGCAGACGACCAACATGCTTTGTGGCGGGATCATGAATCTGTTCGGTGGTGCGATACGTGAACCCCTGAAGATTTTGGTATGCCTGGTTGGTGCCTGCTTGATTTCCTGGCGTTTGTTGGTTCTGTCACTGCTGATTGCCCCGGTCGTTGTCTTGCTGATTGCCTGGCTAAGCAAGCGGATCAAGTCCGTCTGTCGCCGCACGATCGCAAAGGCCGAGTGTTTCAATCATGTGATGCTTGAATCGCTCGACAGCATTCAGACCGTTCAGGCCTACGGCATGGAGGAGACGTAACAACGCCGGTTCAACGTGGCGACATTCGACATGCTTCGAATGAACGTCAAATCAGCGTTTTACAACGCGTTGACTCGGCCGGTCACGGAATTACTGGGAATCGGGATGATTGGAACAACGGTCGTCATTGGTGCCTACTTGATCCTGAATCGTGAAACACATCTCATGGGGCTCCAAATAACGGACCGGCCGTTAAGTATTTCAGCCATGCTGACCTTTTTTGGACTCTTGATCGGGGCGAGCGATCCTGTTAGTAAAATGTCTACCATCTTGTCGGGCGTCAATTCGGGTGTCGCTGCCGCTGACATCATCTATCCCTTGTTGGATCGAAAAACACGAATCCAGTCGCCAACGCGACCGGTCGCCGTGCCCCATCCGCATCGAATGCTCGCGTTACACGGTCTTTCATTTGCGTATCGAGGTGACGATTTTGTGTTACGCAACATCGATTTGCAGATTCCATTTGGAAGTAAAGTGGCGCTGATTGGCGCCAATGGCAGCGGCAAATCCTCACTTGTCCATTTGGTATGCCGATTCTACGATCCGCAACACGGACGCATCACGTTGGACAATACCAGTTTGAGCCAAATGGCACTCGACGATCTTCGCGCTCGCATCGGCTTGGTTACACAGCAAACCGAGTTATTCAACGATACGGTCCTCTACAATATCCGCTATGGCTCGCTCGATTGCACGAAAGAGCAAGTCATTGCCGCGGCCAAAATGGCACATGCCCATGAGTTCATTATGGAGTTGCCCGAGCAATACGAGACTCGAGTTGGAAAAAACGGGCAACGGTTCAGTGGCGGGCAGCGCCAACGCATCGCATTGGCTCGGGCCATGCTGCGGAACCCCGAAATCCTGATTCTGGATGAAGCAACTAGCCAAATCGACCCCGACAGCGAGCGGCTTATCAACCAGGCACTGACCGCGTTCAGCAAAGGCCGAACGCTGATCATGATCACACATCGTCTGTCGAATCTTCATCTGGTCGATCGGGTCTTTCAGCTCGACCGGGGGCAGTTGATTGAACGCGACGACGAGAAATGCGTCGCGTAACCCGGGACTAACAACATCAAAGATCGCTAGATTCTTACCCGCGTTGTAGCCATTTGCGGGCAAAGCCCCTGAGCGGTTCCCCCGGGTTGAACGGCCAACGGGAGCGAGCTGTCCTGGTCCGATCGTTCGCTTGCAGTTGCTTGCGGCCCCGCCGCCCGGTGATCTGAACCGTTCGCATTTTCTTTCGCGCGTTTTGCCAAGGTGCGTCTTGCCGCATTCGTTTCAGAACACCGAAAAAGTCTCGAACACATCGATACCTCTCGTCGGACGAACAGACACGACACGCCCCTATAGTGGCTCACATACAGCTAAAGTGGTGGTGCCCCTGCCGGTTATAACGTCTTATGCTGTCAAGAGAGATGGACGTGGTGCAGTCCGTCGGAACTGGTGCGGCTATGGCACAAACTGCCCAAACAGTCTATCTTATTAGGTTTGGTCGTATTCAACGCCGATTTGACTGGCAACAGGCCAACTGTTCGTCAGTTCCCGGGCAAGTCTGGAATCGTTGCCGTGGCTGGCCGATAATCAACAGAGCTGGTTATCGATTCTGCCGAGAACTCAAGTGGTCGAGCCCCCAGCGGGCTCCATAGGATAGGCATGGGACGGAATGGCATCGTATAGCGAATCATATGAACTTCAGTTTCCTCGGCAGTCTTCAGCAGAGGAGACCGCCAACACCGTGACGCACGCGATCGGTTTGGTGTTGAGCATTGTTGGTGGGATCGTTCTGTTAACGATAGCCGCTGATCGCCTGGACATTGGGCAGGTGCTTGGTCTTGGCATTTACGTTGCGGCGGTGATCACCGTCTATTTGGCGTCAACGATGTCGCACGCAATCCAGCAGCCGATGTGGAAGCACCGTTGGCGGGTGATTGACCAGGCGGCCATTTACCTCATGATTGCCGGAACGTACACGCCGTTCATTTTGGCCTATTTGCCATCAGATCGAAGATGGTTCGTATTTGCGGGTGTTTGGGCATTTGCGATTGCGGGCTTTGTTTCGAAGGCCGTGTTGAAACATCGCGTCGAAGCGGTAGGGCTTATCAGCTACTTGATGCTGGGTTGGCTGCCGGCGATGCCCATGTTGCCGTTCATGTCGTTAGACTGTCTTATGTGGATGGCACTCGGCGGGTTGCTTTACACGGTTGGTGCGATCTTTCTGGCATTGGACGAGCGTGTCCCGTTCTTTCACATGATGTGGCATCTGTTTGTGCTACTTGCGACAGTTTGCCATTTCTATGCGATCGTCGAATTCGTGGTCTGAACGGATTCGCCGCAATTCGTGGGTGCAGTGCAGGGTCGTTCTGTCCAAAGGGCTGATTGTCAGCATGCACCTCAAGGACCTTGTTGGCGCGATTGTTGCTTGTTGTGCAGTTCCAGTTAAAACGCCACGTGATGCGTGCCGGGTATAGTTTGCGCCGGTCGCCACTCCGAATCTCTCTGCCCTTGAGATGGCCGATACGGAGCTGTTTCGGTTGGGGCGAGGAGTCTTCCCGTTCCGACGGTTACGGCAGGTTCACATGGGGGCTGACACGGGTTCCGTCTTGCAGTTTGCTATCCGGGGCCAGTACGACAAGCTCTCCTTGTTCCAGGCCTTCGATTTCCGCTTTCATGTCATTGATCAAACCGACGTTGACAGTCTGTAGAAACACTCGGCCGTTGCGAACGGCAAACAGTTGCCATTGCCCTTTTTGCGAGCGAAACAGGGCGGCTCGGGGGACGACCAGTGCATCGCGTTTATGTTCCGTGAATACTCGGATGCGAACGCGATAGTCGACACCTATTTGGCACGCCTGCAACCGTTGCGAGCAGTCCGGTGAAAACTGGACAATTATCTTCACTCGTTGTTGTTCGACTCCAAGCGAACTCATTTTGGTGAATCCGGAGGGATAGATCTGTTGGACCGTGCCGGCGATTCCATTCTTGAGCGAGGTGCTGACGGCCGGACCGTAAATAGTGACCGTGTCGCCGGTGCTGATTTGGCCGACGTCCTGACTCAGAATGTCGGCCTCGACCTGCAGTTCGGCGAGGCTTCCGATTTGCAGAAGTTCGACCCCTGGGCCGAGTTGTTGGGCATTTTGCACCAGCCGTTTCAGGACGATGCCATTGACGGGGCTGCGCATGATGCTTCGCTGGCGTTCGATCGAAATACGGCGTAGCCGAGCTTCGGCTTCGGCCTTTTGTTTTTCGAGGACGGCCCGCGTAAATCGCTTGTGGGCAATGTGGTCGTTTACCATTTTCGGAAGCAGGGCCGTTGCGGCCTTGATCGACTTAAGGGCCTCCCAGACGAGCATATCCTGGCGGTATCCCAGTTGGCCTTCCCAATAGGCCAGTGTCGCCCGATCGAATTCATCGTCGGTGCGCGCGCCCGATTGTCGCAGTTGCCTGACTCGCCCCAGATTAGTCTCCGCGAATTGCGACCGTTTTAAGCTGGATTCCATGCGTGCTTTACCGGCTTCGACCGTGTTGTTCATCGAAGCGACGAATTTGTTTGCCTGTATGGCCAGGCTCGATTCGACCGCAATATCATCATTTTCAGCGATTGCCGCGTCGAGTCTCTCGACAACGGCTCGTGCCTCGGCGACTGCCGTATCGAGATCTTCAGCTGCGATTTGCGCGACGATTTGTCCTTCCTTGACCGGCGTTCCTTCCTGGAGAGTGATTTCTTGTATCCAACCTGCTTGCGGCATTGTGATTCGGTAGATGCGAGGCAGTCGCGTCTTGCCTCGTTCGTCGATGAACTCGCTGATCTTCCCGCGGTCAACATGGGCCGCCTGAACCGGAACGCCAGAGCGAAACCTGAAGGCAAGCGAAATCACGGCGACCAACACGATTGTCACCAAGCCGATGGTGAGCCAGTGTTTCATCGATTCTCTCCTCAGTACGGTCACGTCTTGGGCATCGCCGAAGTCCTTCAACGATGAGATTATTCCGTGACTTTCAACGCGGCCAGGTAGTCCATGCGATGGATCCGCCACTGTACCACACTCTGTGCCAACATCGTGAACAGGGCTGCCAATCCGACCGTTGCCAGCCAAACCCAGGGAGCCGTGACAACGGGCAAGCGAATCAAGTCGTTTTGTGAGTAAGCCAACGCCGTTAGTCGCACCAGAAGGTAGCCAAACGGCAGTCCCAGCAGTGTGCCAACCGAATTAACCAGCACATTTTCGCGAAGAAACATGTGCCCAATCTGCCACGTTGTATAGCCCAATGCGAGAAAGGTCGCCACTTCACGTTGGCGTTCCGCCAGGCTTACCAGTGACGCGTTGACAATACTGCCGAAAAAAACAATGCCGGAGAACAGAATCAGCGCGAAAATAAAAACGTATTGGTTATTCACCAGGGCGTCGAGCAGGTTGTGAATCATGTCCTGCCTTGAAGTAACGGTTTGCACGCCCGGCATTTCTTTCAAGCGACGGTATAGACGGGTCAAATGTTCCGGGTGGTTATCCGAGGCAATCTGAACGCCTGTTACTATCAGCTCACTGTCAACTAATCGACTCAAGTATTCGATTTGCGCGTAGCTTTCAAGTCCCATATAGCTTTGAGCGATTTTGACAACGACTGCTTGAACCGGACGTCGTTGCCCCTTGATCGGGATCAGGGTTATCGTGTCGGCAGGCTTAACGTGGAGAATTTCTGCCAGGCGGGCCGTGATGACGAGCCCCTCTTCGGGAATGACGATGGGTGATCCGGCGGCGTCTTGAGGGACGGTCATCCGAGCAGTCGGTAGCAGGCCGGTGATCGCGGTTTTTCGCTGGTAGGGTCCATGAACAATCGTGCATGCCACGTTCAGGACCGGCTCGGCCCGATCAACGCCGGGCAATCTCTGGATCTCCATCCACGCGTCACCACCCCGTTCGTGGTTCAATGTGACGTTAATATCACTTCGAGCAATCTGGAAGAACTGGAAGTCGATCAGGTAACTTTGGATTTCCGAAAAGATGAACCCGCTTGCCAAAAGGCCTGCACCCATGGCTGCTGAGAAGAGGCCGGCAGCCATACGCAATCGGCTGCGGGCCATCCCTCGCAACACCATTCGCCAGGACGAATCGAGTCGCTGCCAAAACCAAGGGAACCGTTCCAGCAGGATACGTTTACCGGACCGTGGTGGTTGGGGACGCATCGATTCCGCCGGTTGAAGCTGCAACATCCTGCGGGCACCATGCATGGAGCCCAGCACCGCACAGAGCAATGCGACAGCGATTCCAACAACATGGGTGTACCAGAAGAAACCGCTACGGAGTTCGGGAAACTCGAAAAACTGGCGGTAAATGGCCATCATTCCCATCGAGGCCAGGTAGCCGACAACGCTGCCAGTCAGGCTGCCAACAAGGCCAACGGTGATTCCGAACTTGAGGAAATGAACGAAGATCTGGTGGTCTGCATAACCGATCGCTTTGAGTGTTCCGATGACCACGCGTTGCTGGCGAGTCAAGCGGGTGATTAGAACGTTCAAGATCACGGCAGCGACCATCAGGAATACGGCAGGCATGACCGTCGCCGTGACACCCAGCCCTTCGATTTCACTCGATAAAAAAAGGTTGGACGGTTGGTTCTTTCGCAACGTTGTTGTGAATACGCCGAACGGCTCCAAGATTCGCTCGGCCTGGTCCAGAACGCTCTTACGGTTTCTGCCGATACCTGGTGCGAAACGACCAACAATTTGATTGGCGGCACCCGCGAAATCAAACACGTCTTCGGCGTATGATTGTTTTACATAGAAGACGCCGAAGTTCTGAGGGTCGGGGACAATCGATTCGGGGCCGAGAAGATAGACAAACTCGCTGCTGAGCGCCGTACCGACGACCATCAGTTCTTCACGGCGATTGTTCAGCAGCAAATGGAGTCGGGTCCCGGGATAGAGTTGATGCTCGCGGGCAAATGCGGCGTTTACAATGACTTCATTCTGCCGATGGGCTGAAAAATAAGTGCCCGCCTGCAGAATGATGTCGTTCACAATTGGACGCCGACGATCCGGGACGGAGAGTACGAGGGAGCTGAGCGGCTTGACGACACCCTGCAAATCGGCCGTGGCAAAGAAACCGATTCGTGAGGTGATCTGTTCGATACCGGCTACCTCGCGCAGCGATGCGATTTCAGACAGCGGTGCCTTCTTCAGGTCAATCCAGAAATCGGCCATGTGACATTGGCGGTAGTACTCCCGTTTCGCCTGTTGCAGGTTGTGATAGGCGGATTGGAACGAGACAAAACAAGTGATGCCGACGGCGATGATTGCGGCAATAGCCAGCAGCAGCCCCTTGGAACGGTAGAGTTCGCGAAGAAGCTTTCGGTCGAGCATTGTCACCAGACCACCTCCTCCGGCGCAATGGGGGATCCATTCTCCTGGATTGCCGTGATTTCGCCAGACCGTAGATGAACGACGCGATCGGCAATTCCAGCGATTGCCGAGTTGTGGGTGATCACGATGACAGTTGTACCGAGTTGGCGATTCAAGTTGACCAGGAGTCGGAGGATCCGTTTCCCTGTCTGGAAATCGAGTGACCCGGTTGGCTCGTCGCACAGCAACAGAGTTGGGTTCTTTGCCACGGCCCGTGCAATGGCGATCCGCTGTTGTTCGCCTCCGGACAACTGGGCCGGAAAATGGTCCCGGCGTTCCCGCAATCCGACAAGATCGAGCACCTCGTCGACGTTCCGTGCCTCTGAGACCAGTTCCGTGGCGACCATGATGTTCTCGCGCGCCGTCAGTGTGGGAACCAGATTGAAAAATTGGAAAATGAAACCAATTTCCCGGCGGCGGTATGCAGTCAACTCAGCCGCTGTAGCCTGCGCCAGATCAAATCCCTGGAAAACGACCTGTCCCGAGGTTGGCTGGTCGAGTCCGCCGACCAGGTTCAGAATAGTTGTTTTTCCGGAACCACTCGGTCCGACAATCGCCAGAAACTCGCCGCCACGAATCGTCAAGGAGATTCCTTTGAGTACTTCGACCGAGACTTCTCCCATGCGGAAGATGCGGCGAACATCCTCGAATACCATCAACGCATTGTCGTGCTGATTGTCGGGTGCGGGCATGTTCGTGTGCGGCCTGTTCGAAGAGGTAGCCGTGTATTATCGCAGCTAAATCGCCGCGCGGCAAGCTTGTGATCGGTATCCGTGCCACCTTCGGTCAAGCGGGGTGCTGATCGAACGCGTTTCCTTCAGACGTGTTTCTTGCATGATCCTCGTGACATCAGTGTTCCTGGCGACTGTATTCATACCTGGGGGGGGTCACATACGCTTTACTCAACAGACACGTGATTGCGACTCACCGTATCGACGAGAGCCAGACGCATGTGTGGATTCGAGGCGTGCATCCGGACTATCTCGAAACGCTGCCACACTGGATCCCGTAGGTGACGATGGCTGTTGATCAGCTTTCGAGTCCCGCCGAACAGGCCTTGCTGCCCCGTGCACTGACGTCAAGGATCGTTGGCCTTTCTTCTAAGCCGGGCGATCAACGTGGGCGGGCCATTGGGGCCCGAGCGGCAGTTCGAAGTTGGTTGGCGGCCTTGCCGCCCTGTGCTCCGCCACCGGATCCGATATAATCGCATCGGATTGGAGGTGTTTATGAAAACGTTGACAAGAGAGCTTTGGATGCAGGTGCCCGAACGTCGTGCGATCGTGTCGATCCACGATGAGGTCGAGAAGCTTGTCGCGGAGAGCGGTGTTCAGGATGGTTTAGTTCTTGTAAACGCAATGCATATTACGGCCAGTGTGTTTATTAACGACAACGAGCCGGGTCTGCACCGCGACTATGACAAGTGGCTTGAAGAGCTTGCCCCATTCGATCCGTCTCCGACGCGGTACCACCACAACCGTACGGGTGAGGACAACGCCGATGCTCACCACAAGCGTCAGATTATGGGGCGCGAGGTAGTGGTGGCGATCACGGATGGTAAGATGCATCTCGGACCGTGGGAGCATATCTTTTATTACGAGTTTGACGGAAGACGGCGCAAACGAATACTGGTCAAGATCCTGGGCGAGTGATCGCGGCGCTCGATTCGGAGCAGAGTTGTTTTTGATCTAGGGTAATCCTACTGGCGCTCTGGCAAGGCACTTTGAAAGCGAGGGGTTGAGGCTCTTTTCCGAGCGTCACCGAAACCTCCGCTGGCTGGAGTATTCGTAACACTTTAGCCAAACGGAGGAGGCGCGTTAGTCGAAGGACCCCCATGGGTGAATAAGTTTCGCGAGCTAATGCGATGGCAGACGAAAACCCTGTGAACGACTACCAATAGACTCGCTCACCAACGGCACACTAGGCCGTTGGGGTCGATCAACCGAAAAAACAGCAGCCAGATACAAATCCTACTGCAAACGGATAAACAGTTACGGGTTTCATGAAGGATTGAATTCGTGTTTTACCAAAGGATGGGCTGCATATTAGATGTTGGAACGCGAAGCCGGTTCGTGTTGGACGAGGGAGCGATGCAACAAACACAATGGACTGGATGCGCGATGATTGCGAAACGGTTGATCCTATTGGCTGTCTGTCTTCTTTGCGGGCACGGGTCCGTGCTGGCCCAGTCCAAGGCCCAGTCCAAGGCTCAGTCCAAACCTCCGCGGATACCTCCCGCGGTGCCGTCTGCTCCCATGCCAATTCCGACTCTCTTGACGGTATCGAGTGTCCAGCAGCTGATGAAGCAGGCTGAAAACGACGAGGACCTGGATCCCAAGACCAAAGCAGCTGTATCCGAGCTCTACAAGAGTGCCTTGCAGCAACTGCGGCTCGCGGCGCAAAGTGCCAAAACGGCCGTTTCCTGGAAGAGGTTGCGTGACGAGGCGCCGGCAAAAGTACTGCAGTTGAAGCAAGAGCTTGCAGACCGATTACCTGATCGTTCGGTTCATATTCCCGATGATGCCACGATGGTCCAATTGGAACAGGCGTTGGCCAAGGCGAATGCGGAGTATGCCGCGGCGAAACGCGTCTTGCAGCAACTGGAACTCGAGCCGGTTCGACGCGTGGACCGTCGGGTCGCGGTCGGAAAGCTTTTGCAGGCCGCAAAAGAAGAGCTTACAAGAATCGAGAAACAAATTGGGGCTCCGTTGGCGCCTGGTGAGTCACTTGCCGTCCTGAACGCCCAAAAGACGCTGTTGGCAGCGACACGAATTGCCAAACAACGCGAGATCGAAGTGCTAAGCGAAGAGCTGCCAACGTATGACACGACGGTCGAGGTGCTTGATCTACAGCATAAAAAAGCGGTCCGCGACGTAGCCACCACGGCCGCCATGCAAAAGGCATGGCAGGATGCGGTTGAGAGGTTCCGAGACGCAGAAGGACGAAGACAGGCGAAGTCGGCTGAGGATGCCGCGAAGACTGCGGTGCCGATCTTGCTTCCCTTGGCGAAAGAGAACATGCAACTAGTACGGCTGCGGACCGGACCCGATGATCAACCGTCGGAAGGCCTGACGGTCAAGATCGAAGTTGCCAATGCACATCTTGTTCGCGTTGACAAAAGCCTTAAGCAATTGGCCGTGATCGAACGGGACTTGGTCGATCGCAAGAACCTTATCGGCATTGCGCCCTACATTGGACCCTGGTTGCTGCAGCAGCGAGATAAATTGCCGTCGAGTACGGATCTGCGTCGTGAGATCTTTATTCGGCAAAAGGAAATTGCAAACGCACGTGTCATTCTCAGTGACCTGATGCATACCGCTTCGCACCTGCAGGATATTGATGGAAATGTTGAATCCCTGATTTCGGACGTGGATGCCTCCACGACCAACTCTGAACGCGAGCACATTGCCGAGCAAGCTCGCGAGCTGTTCACGCAGCAGAGTCAACTTGTTGATGACTTGGTAACCGACTATACGACCTACTTTAATCGATTGAACGATCTGACTGCACGGCAGCAGGAACTCGTGGTTGGGACCGACAGGATTCGCGATGAGATCGACAGCAGCTTGCTTTGGGTGCGGGATTCTTCCGTGCTCGGTCCGAGTACCGTACGGTCGGTGGGGCGAGCGATATCCTGGTTGATGGACGGTGGGAAATGGCGGCGTGTTTTCGGAGATCTACAGCAATCACTGGTTAGTCGGCCGGTTCAGGCCATCTTGTTCTTTCTTGTGATTCTGATTCTGTTCGGCAGTCGAGCGTTAATGCAGAAAAACCTGATTCAACTGGGTGGCGTGGCGGCTCGGAGCTACCTGGTACCGTTTGCGACAACGACAAAATCTCTCGGATTCACGTTAGGGCTGACTTTTTTGTGGCCCGGCGTCGTTCTTGGACTGGGCTGGTCCCTTTTTGGCTTTCTTGGCGCCGCGACGTTTTCTCGTGCTGTTGGGGCTGGGTTGATGGCGACTAGCAGCATGTATGTGGCGATCGAGTTCATGCGGTGGTTGTTCAGCGGAAATGGGTTGGCGGAATCCCATTTTCGCTGGGACCAGCGTCGCATTCGTCTTGTCCGAAGATACATTCGTTGGATAGCCGGTATTGGGCTACCGTTGATTTTCTTTTTGGTGTTGATCTTTTGGGACGGTGACGCGGAACGTTGTAACAGTCTAGGGCGCCTGTTGTTTGTTGTGCTGCTAATGGTGGCGGCTCTTTTTATGTATGGCGTGCTTTGGCCGCTGAGGCCAGTTGCCGAGCAGGCTGCTGTCGCGAGGCGAACCTGGAAGAATCGCCTGGTCGACGGTTTCTTCGTGATGATGCCATTGTTTATTGCGATTCTTGCAGTGATCGGATACAGCCACACGGCGCGAGAACTGGCATTGCGTCTGGTCGAGTCATTTTACGTTGCGTTGGGATTGGTCGTATTTCACGCCATTGCGTTGCGTTGGCTTTGTCGAGTGCGTGGCGAACTGGCTCTCGCCCAGGCTCGTTTGCGCCGTCGGTCTCGCGACCATGCAGGCGAGTCGGGTGACGCGAGTGGCGACGTGTCGCAGGTCGAATTGGAGCGCGAAATTGATCTGGAAACGGTCAATGTTCACACGCGTCGTTTGCTGCAGACGTCTCTCGGACTAGCCGCCTTTGTGGCATTTTGGTTGATATGGAGCGACGTATTGCCGGCAAGCCAGTTCTTGCACCAGGTCCTCTGGCAAACTCCGCACGAGGTGTTGCAGGGCGTGCAGCAGACTGGTGGTCAGTCCATTTTGAAAACCGTAACGGAGTTTCGTGCTTTTACGGTAGCCGATGCCGTGCTCGCATTGCTGATCGGGCTGGCCGCTGTTGCAGCCGCTCGCAATGTGCCAGGCCTGATCGAGGTCAGTCTGCCTCAGAGTGTCCCGCTCGATACCGGCGCTCGCTACGCTCTTAGCATGATGGTTCGTTACGTCATTATTGCTGTTGGAGTTTTTGCCGTCAGTTCGCGTGTGGGACTTGGATGGTCAAAAGTCCAATGGCTTGTTGCCGCCTTGTCGGTCGGTGTTGGATTTGGGCTCCAGGAACTGGTCGCCAACTTTATCTGTGGTTTGGTCTTGCTTTTCGAGCGCCCGATTCGTGTCGGTGATATTGTCACGATTGGTGACGTCACGGGCGTCGTAACACGCGTTCAGATTCGTGCAACGACTATTCGAAACTGGGACCGTCAGGAATATATCGTCCCGAACAAGAATTTGATTACGGGCAGTGTTCTCAATTGGACGCTCTCCAACGCGATGAATCGTGTCGTTATTCCGATCGGAGTCGCCTACGGAACGGACACAAGGCGTGCACGAGCCATTTTGCTCGACATCCTACACAGCCATTCGACAGTTCTGGACGATCCCGAGCCGCTTGTCACATTCGAGCAGTTCGGCGATAGCACGCTGCAGTTTATTATTCGCGCCTATTTACCCAACCTGGACAATCGCATCGAGACGATCCATCAATTGCATACGCAAATCAATGATCGCTTCTCAGAAGCCGGTATCGAAATCGCATTTCCACAGCAAGACTTGCATATCCGGTCTGTTGAGCAGGTTATTCGAGTTTCCAGAAATAGCGAGAATGGAGGCGAGCATGAATGACGGTGAGTCAAGCGTTCAAGAGTTATTTGATCTCAGCGGCAAAGTGGCGATGGTGACCGGCGCCGCCGGTTTCCTGGGTCGGCCGATGGCACGGGCACTGGCGGAGGCCGGCGCGACGGTGATAGCAACGAGTCGGGATTTGCAGCGGGCACGGCAGGTTGCTGAATCGCTCCAGCCCACGCAGGGCATTGCACACTGTGGCATTGCTTTGGACCATTTGGACGAGTCGTCTATCGATGTGGCCGTTCAGCAGGCAATCGAACAAACGGGAAGAATCGACATCTTGGTCAACAATGGTCATGCGGCAATCGCCGAAGATTGGACGACTGTAACGCATGAGCAGTTTACTCGCCAGTTGGCCAACGTCAGTGGTTATTTTGTTCTGGCTCGCAAGGTGCGAGATCTGGCGGCTGAACATCTGACGCCGGCCAGTATCATCATGTTGGGGTCGATGTACGGCTTGGTCGGATCGTACCCGGAAGCCTACGCCGGTTTGTGTGCGGCCTCGCCGGTGGCGTATCACGCGTTGAAGGGTGGCATTGTCCAAATGACACGACACCTTGCCGCATACTGGGCTCCGGATCAAGTACGCGTCAACTGTCTCTGCCCCGGGCCGTTTCCGGACCCCTCGCGTGTACCGTCTGGGCTGATCGAGAGGCTTGAGCGGCATGTCCCGATGGGACGAATGGGGCGGCCGCCGGAGTTGAAGGGAATCGTCTTGTTTCTCGCGTCGGATGCCAGCAGCTATATGACCGGCCAGGCTCTGGTCGTCGACGGAGGCTGGACAGCCTGGTAATAAGGCGACTTGAGCCTTGGAAAGAGCGACGTGCATGGCTCGCTGCTCCGCCGTTTCAACTATACTAGGCTTTGTCTCAAAACCCGGAGACGCAGCGTTTCTGGGAGGGCGAAGCTCCTGCTGAGCCTCTTGTTGTGTTGGCCAAAACGGCTCGGCGGGAGCCTCGCCCCCCCGTTTTGAGACAAAGCCGAGGTGTTCGATTCGTGTAGCGAGCCTGTTGTTTGCGATGTCAGGGCGACTGGCGTGCTTCGCCGACCTTTCGCTGGGATAGTCCCACCCGCCACTGTCGTGCATCTTTGAGGTGCAACCGTTCACGGCGAGAGTGCGTGGAGGGGATTTGTCATTTGTCAGTTGGCAGTGGAAAGAGTATGACCCCGCTGCGCTGCCTCTCTCGATGATAAATGGTAGCCGTTCACGCGGCTGGGGTCTGACGCAGTTTTCGGCGGAGAAAGCATTTCTTTACGCGAACGGATTTTGTCGCCGAAAATGGGTCTGACCCCTTGGAAGCGAACCGGCGGCCTACATTCCGTGAACGGTTACAATAAATGAGTCATGCCAAATGACTAATGATAAATCGAACGCGTGGAAGCCGGGGAAAACTCCGGCGCTAACACGATGGCAGACGAAAATCCCGTGAATAACTACTTTGAGGTTACATCATGAATTGCTTTGGACGATCTGGTTTATTGGGAACTGCGTTTTGTTTGTCGGTCCTTTTTCACGGGGCATTACAAACACATGCTGACGACAGGCACGTGACGTTGCCGGTTTCTGAGTTGAAACCGGATGCGGAGATCCCAACGTTGCACGAAGTTCTTGGCTATGACTGGGCCACGCAACTGACAACGCATTCAGGAATGGAACGCTATTTGAAAGCTCTGGTCGCGGCGACTCCGGGCCGGGCACGTTTGGTCAAGTACGGTTCGTCGAACGAGAATCGTGCATTGTATTACCTGGTAATCAGTTCGCCCCAAAACATCAAGGATTTGGCAGCGATCCGAGCCAACTCGGTCCGTTTGGCCTCGCCCCGTAGCCTATCGCCGAAAGATGCGAAGCAAATCGCGAGCAAGTCTCCCGCGACGGTGTGGTTGGCCTACAGCGTACACGGCAACGAGACATCGACCACCGATGCGGCACTCTTGACTGCCTATCATTTGCTGGCCGACACCCGCCCGGAAACTCGAAAGATGCTCGAGCGAGTTGTCGTGATTATCGACCCGTTGCAGAATCCGGACGGGCGAGCCCGGTTCATAAACGTCTATCGTGAATCACGAGGCCTGTTTCCAAACGCGAACCGATGGTCAACGGAACATAGGGAACGTTGGCCGAGCGGTCGGTTTAATCACTATCTGTTCGATATGAATCGAGATTGGTTTCTGCATAGTCAGCAGGAGACCGTGTTTAAGGTGCGAGCCTATTTGCGGTGGCAACCGCAAATATATGTGGATGCTCACGAAATGGGCCACAACAGCACGTATTTCTTCACGCCACCGGCTGATCCGGTGAATCCCTTTGTTCTACCGAAACAACGAGCGTGGTTCATGACGTTGGGCCGCCAACAAGCTTCATGGTTCGATCGGTTTGGATTTGCGTACAGAAGTCGCGAGATGTTTGACGCTTTTTTTCCCGGTTACGTAACCGACTGGCCAACAGCTCAGGGGGCGATTGGCGTGCTTTGGGAGCAAGCGGGTGTGCGAGGGTTGATTGTTGACCGAGATGACGATACGCGACTTACGTTCCACGACGCGGTTTTGCATCACTACATCAGCGGGCTGGCCACGCTGCAAATCGCGGCCAAACGTCGAGTGGAACTGCTCCAGGATTTCTATGCCGTTCGAATGGAGCACGTACGACGTGGGCAGACCGGTTCCGTTCAGCACTTCTTCTTACCGACCAAGGCTCGACCGAATCGAACCAGGCGGTTAGTCGAGCTGTTGCAACGCAATGGTGTCGACATCTATCGCACCGAAAAGATTTTGAAGATTGTTGCCACTGACACACGCACGGGCGAGCAGACGCGGCAGACGATTCCTGCAGGTAGTTTTCAAGTTCCGGTCGCTCAAGGAGCCGGCGGGCTGATTCGTCTGCTGCTCGATCAGCAGGTCAAGATGGATGCGGCCTACGTGAAACGGCAATTGAAGCGAAAGCAAGATCATTTGCCAAGTGAGATCTATGATGTCACGGCATGGTCCTTGCCGCTGGCATTTGATGTGCCCTGCCTGGCGACCGGCGCGGCACCACTCGGAAAACTACTGGCTCCACCGAAGAAGACCCAAAGGTCGGTGCAACTCGCTCATGCCAAGGTTGCGTATGTCGTTCAGACGGGCGACGGGGCCCTCGAAGCACTCGGTCCTTGGTTGCGGCAGCACACTCGCGTGCACGTGACGGATCGTTCGTTTTCACTTGCGGACCGCACGTTCCCGCGAGGCACGTTGATTCTGAAAGTGGCTGAAAACGGTGCCAGCCTGCACGACAAGGTGGCTCAGGCGGCAAGCCGGCACCATCTGCGAGTAACCGCGGTCGATACCGGTTTCGTAACCACGGGCGCTCATTTCGGCGGCCCATATGTCAAGTGGGTGCGCCCTCCGGAGATCCTGTTGGCCATGGGGCGACCGGCCGATCCATCAGCCGGGCACACGTGGTATCTGTTTGATAAAGTGCTGCGCTATCCGACAACTCGTGTGAATTGCCATGATCTTGCGAAAGTAAATCTATCTGGTTTTAATGTCATCGTCTTGCCGCACGGCAACTATACGGATCCAACCGCGTTGAATCCAGAACTTGGTATCCGGCTTAAGCAATGGGTTCGAGACGGCGGCACCTTGATCTTGATCAAAGGTGCGACCGCATGGGCGACGTGTGATCGGATCGATTTGCTTGCGACGCAGCGTGTGCTACAAGGGTTCCCGCCGGTGGGCAAGGGCGAAGCGACCAAACAGTCACCACCCGTCTGTGCCGCTTTTACGGATAAACCGGAGCAACCGTTTCCGGATGCCGTGCCTGGTGCTTTTCTGCTGGCCAACGCGTTTGACCAGCACTGGTTAAC
>JAJSAJ010000056.1 GCA_024274855.1 Planctomycetota bacterium
CAACCGCGCCGGTGACGTCTGCTCATTTTAGCGGGAAGAGGATTCTACTACGACCGATTTGATATGTCAATTCAGTGAACGGCGATGTACAAAGCCGCAGTATATGGACTGCCGGACTCTTGACGCGGCCTGCGGGGGGGGGGCAACGAGTCGCAGGTTCGGCGGGCGAGATCCGAAATCGGCCCAGGTTGCCGGCGTTGACCGTTTGGGGCGACTGTGTCGGACCTTGGCTCGGTGCGGCCAGTATTTGACATGTCAAATACTGGCTGATATGTTGGTTCCGGTCAGCTGGTAAAACCTGATTTGTCCCGTATGCGAAGAATCGCCGTGGCGAACTACCGATACGCGAATGCCCTGTCGACATCCAATGCTGGTTCTGCAACCTTGACGCGGCGTGTCTATGAATCGCTCCGCGAAGAGATCGTGATGGGCCAGTTTGCGCCGGGTGATCGGCTGGTGCGACGTGCTCTCGGCAAACGTCTTGGGGTCAGTCCGATGCCGGTTACCGAAGCGCTTTATATGTTGGAGCTGGATGGGTTGGTGGAGAGTCGGGCACTTTTCGGGTGCCGGGTGCGGCCATTGACCCTCGAGGACGTTCGCAATGATGAAGTACTGCGCGAGGCGCTCGAGTGCCAGGCGGCGCGACTTTGTGCGGAACATGCAACAGATGCGGAACTCAAGAAGTTGGCGACCCGCGCCAAACGGCTTGATCGAATGATGCGCGCCGGTGATTCGAATTCCACAATTGGCATGCAATTGCACTTGGAGTTTCACGTGGAACTGGCCTGTTCGTGTGGTTTTGTTCGCTTGGCCGACGAGTTGCGACGCGTCTGGTCCCGTCTGCTGATGCGACTGAACTGGATCAAGGCGACGCGATACAAACGGGTGCCTCGCGATTGGCACCAGCAGCTTGTTGATCTGCTGCAAAGTCGCAACCTCGAATCGGCCGAGGCCGGCATGCGTGCGCATGTGCGGTTCGGCAGCGAAGACGACTCTGCTGCCTTGCAAGAGTACTTAAGGACGACCCGTGTCGCCGAAGCGGCCGATCAAGGGAAAAACCATGGATAAACCGGGCGATGCTGCGGGCCAGCGTTTGTCAGTACCTGACCTCATGCTGGTCGGTCTATTCAGCGTGATTCTGTTGATCATTTTCATTGCCGTCTTCTTTCGGTATGTGCTGAACCATTCTCTGTTCTGGAGCGACGAAGTCGTCCGTTACTTGTTCGTATGGTTTACGTTACTGGGCGCGGCGCTTGTACTGCGGGACAGGCGTCACATACGTGTCGAGTATTTTGTCGAGCATTTGCCGGATGGCATGCAGCGAGTTCTCGGGGCGATGGGATTGGTACTGGTGTTGGCCTTCAACGCATTTCTGGTGATTGCCGGAATGCTGTGGGTCCGCGAGACGTCGGGGGCGCGCACGCCTGCATTAGGCCTGCCGTTGAATTGGGTCTATTATTCGGCTTTGCCGGTCACGGCGGCATTGAGTTGCTGGTTTGCGGCGCGCAGGCTCGTGGCCGGGGAATACTCGGAATTAGACGCGGGCCAAGAGGACAAACCAAGGCGATAGTCACACTGCTTGAATCTGGAGACGACCGTTGATTGTGCTGGTGCTGAGCATGCTGGTGTTGCTGGTGCTTGGGATACCGATCGGGTATGCCATCGGGATCAGCTCGCTGGCTTATGTCCTGCTGGTCAGCGACATGTCGCCGTTGGTGATCGCTCAGCAGGTCAGTTCCGGGGCCGACACGATGGTGTTGCTGGCTTTACCGTTTTTCCTGCTGGCCGGAGAGATCATGAATGCGGCAGGGATTACGAAACGGTTGACGCGTTTGGCCCTTGCGGTGATCGGACCGCTTCCCGGCGGATTGTCGTACGTGGTGGTGCTTGCCAACATGCTGGTGGCAATGGTTTCGGGTGCAGCAATTGCCAGCGCGGCGGCGGTCGGTTCGACGATGGTTCCAATGATGGAAGAAAAGGGGTACCCACGCGGTTTCGCGGCGGCAGTCAACGCGTCGTCCGCCACCATTGGGCCGGTGATTCCGCCGAGTATCGGGTTCATTATCTATGCTTCGGTATCCGGCGTATCGGTAGGCAAATTGTTTCTAGCCGGCGCGCTACCCGGCATTCTGATCGCACTCAGTATTATGGTTGTCTGTGCCGTGGTGGCATTGCGCGGCGGTCATCCCCGAGGCGAGCGGCACCGTGTTGGCGAGTTGACAAGGAGTTTCTGGGAGGCATTGCCCGGCTTGTTGATGCCCGTGATCATCCTTGGCGGGATTTTCGGCGGGCTCGTGACGCCGACCGAGGCGGGTGTGTTGGCGGTCGTCTATGGGCTGGTGATCGGGCTGTTCGTCTATCGCTCGTTGCACCTGAACCAGTTGCCTCGCATCCTGTTGATCACGGCCCGGCGCAGCACGTCGATCCTGTTCATTATTGCCTGTGCCTCGTGCTTTGGGTTCTTGATCTCCCGCGAAGTCGATGCCGAGGTGTTTGTCGGCATCTTTCAGGCCGTCAGCGGGCATCGATGGATCATGCTACTGTTGTTGATCGGCCTGATCCTGATGCTGGGCACCGTGATGGAAGGGGGCAGTATCATGATCATCCTCACTCCCCTGCTGCTGCCGGTCCTGGTCTCCTACCAGGTCGATCCGGTTCATTTCGGAGTCATATTTCAACTGGCAATCATGATCGGTCTGCTGACGCCGCCGGTCGGTATCCTGTTGTTTGTGATGGCCGGCGTGGGCCAGGTGTCGGTCAAAGAGATCGTCGCCAACCTCTGGCCGTTTTACTTGGCCCTGGTGGTTGTGGTCCTGATCGTGGCGTTCGTCCCCGACATTTCCCTGTTCCTGGTTAACAGTTGGGGAGGGCAGATCAAATGAACAGACCCCAGTCGCATGCACCCACATTATTCATGGCTCGGTTGGTGATGTTGCTGATCATCGTCGCGGCGCTGGCAAGCTGTGCACGCGAGCCGGACGTAACGATTATTCGCATGGCCTATGTTTCCGGGCCGACCGTTCTGTTGCACAAAGCGGCCCAACGCTTTGCCGCCCGTGTGGCGAAACGTTCGAACGGAAAACTTCGTGTCAAGCTGTACCCAGGCGGCCAACTGGGTGATGATCGGGAGACCGTCGAGGGTCTGAAGCTTCGCAGTATCGACATGACCGTCATGGGATGCGCATTGATCGGTTGGTATGCACCCGAGTACGGCCTGGTCGAGGCTCCTTTTGTTTGGCGAGACTACGAGCATATCGAGCATGTCTGGCACGGGCAGATCGGCGAAGAGCTTCGCAAGACGATGCGTGAACGTGCCGGCGTGGAGATGCTGCACCTGTGGTACCGCGGCCCCCGCTATCTGACGACAACCTCGAAGAAGATCCGGACGCCGGAAGATCTTCGTGGCCTTAAGCTGCGCGTTCCTGAATTGGAGATCTATATCAAGTCCTGGCAAACCTTCGGCGCCAATACGACTCCGATACCATTCACTGACATGTTTATGGCTCTTAAACTGGGTGTTGTGGAGGGGCAGGAGAATCCGTTGGCCACGATTTGCGGAAGCCACCTCTACGAAGTTCAAAAGTATATCATGGAAACAAAGCACCTGATCGGTTTCTATGTCTTCTGCACAGGTCCCTATCTGGACGAGCGGTTCACCCCTGAGGAGAAGGAAATCATTCTCGACGCGGCCCAGGACGCCACGCAATGGCACAACCGGGAAGTGGAACGCGCGGAATCCGAGTATCGAAAGCAACTGGTCGAAGCCGGTGCTGAGTTTGTGCCAGTCGACCGCGAAGCTTTTCTTGCACTGGCCAAGGAAAGAATCCCTGCCCAGTTTGAAGGAAAATGGAAACCGGGCCTCTATCGACGGATCTTGGAAACCCCTTGAGTACAAACGGATGGCCGATTGAGAAACCAGGCAACTTATTGTTTTCTGGAAGATATCGAGGGGCGAGTAACGAATTGTGACTGAACAACTATCAAACCCTCGATCGTCGCACTATGCGTTACGGGCGAGCACGAAGCGCGTGTTGGTCGATTATTTGGCCTCTGCCGAGTCCGATCGGCGACTTCGCGACCATCTGAATGTCTCGAGCGAATCGGAACTCCTGGAACAACTGGGGTGCGACTTCTATCACCTGTCCGGCCGCGACATCAGTCAGCAAGAGCATTTCTTGCCCTGCTGGCAAGGTCCGCAATTGGAGTCGACCGAGTCGGTTCGCACGTGTCCACTTGGCATCACGTGGCAACGCCGTGAAGGGATTGGAAAGTTCGACGTCGAGGAGGCCATCAAGGGTCCATTCACGCTCTCTTCAACTTCGGCGGAAATACTCGCCCACCGATGGCCGTCGGCCGTTGATTTTGATTTTGAACCGCTAATTGCCGAAGCAGAATCGAACCACGAACGGATCGTGATCAGCGGGCTCTGGTCAGGCATATTTGGCGACAGCTACCGGATGATCGGGTTCGACCAGTTCTTGCTCGGGCTGGCCATGTGCCCGGAACTGCTTCATACGCTGGTTGATCGAATGACTGATATGTACTTGGAGCTGAATGATCGGCTATTTGATCAGCTGCGTGACAGGATCGACGTCTGGTTCTTTGGCAACGATTTCGGCAGCCAGCAGGCTCTGTTGTTCAGCACGTCGATGTGGGATGACTTCTTCGGCGAGAATGTCCGGAAACTTTGTGCCCTGGCCCACCGGTACGGTTTGAAGGTCATGATGCACTCATGTGGGTGTGTTGCTCCGCTACTCGATCGACTTGTCGATGCGGGCGTTGACATGCTGGACCCGGTTCAAACGTCGGCTGCCGGAATGGAACCAAAGCTGTTAACAGACACGTACGGTAATCGGTTGGTTTTTCACGGCGGGATCGATACTCAGCATGTATTGCCAACTGCAACACCGGAGGAGGCTGCCGTACACGCCCGGGAAATGCTCGAAGCATTTCAAGAAGCAGAGGGCTACATTTTCGCACCGAGTCAGGTTTTTCAGTCGGATATTCCCGTCGAGAATGTCGTGGCCGTCTATCAGGTCGTCAATGATTACAATGCCGCACACACGGTTGCCTAGATGAGAACGGCTATGGACTCGTGGAAGAAGTCGATCGATCAACGCGTCGCCCTGTTCAAGAGCTTCTACGCGAGGCAAAACTCGCGCCCATTGTTGGGGTTCTTTCATGGTAGCGAGTATCCGATTCACCGCTATGCGGCGGCACGGAACATTCCGATTGGCCGCGTGCTCGCCCCCGAGGACTTTCCGGTCGAATCCTATCTTGATGATTGCGAGCATCTTTTTGACATCCACGAACAATGCGGCGGTGATTTCATATGGAGTGCCAGTATTTTCTGGGGAATCCCCTGGCTGGAAGCGGCTTTGGGCTGCCCCATCGTATTGAGCAGCTATGAATCGGGCTCGATCCATGCCAATTCTCCGTGCGGGTTTCGAGACGCTGCGAGCCTTCCCGAGTTCACTTTTGATAATCCTTGGGTGCAAAAGGCCATCGAGTTCCTTGATCGGATCAGCCAGCATAGTGCCGGCAGGTACCCGATGGCGACGACGCGCATGCGAGGCATCTCCGATCTGTTGGCCGTTCTGTACGGCGGTCAGGAATTCATTTTCAAGATGATGGCGGAACCTGATGAGATTCAGGACGCCTGCGGGAAGCTCTGTGATTTTTGGGTCCAATTCGGAAGGATGCAAATCGATCGGATTCCGGACTTTTGCGGAGGAGTGGGGTCATTCTATTACAACGCCTGGGCTCCGAAGGGGACCATCTGGCACCAGGAGGATGCGGCGGCATTGCTTTCACCAGGCTTGTTTGACCGTTTCATCGCCCCCTGCGACAAGCAGATTGTGGATGCCTTTGATTCTTGCATCATGCATCAACACTCGACCGGCTTCATGCCGGTCACTCAATACTTGAAGATGAACTTTACGGCCCTTGAATTGCACATCGATAGTGGCGGCCCGTCCGCTGAGGAGTTGTTCGATACGCACAACGTGATTCTGCAGTCCAAGCCGCTGATTATTTGGGGGGACATACCCGAAAGAGACCTGGATTGGATTTTCTCAAAGCTGCCGGCACACGGCCTGGCGGTGATTACCGTGGTCCAGTCGCCCGAGCAGGCAGAAGCAACCTGGAACCGGTATATTGCAACGTAAGCCAACACGACTCGGCAGCACGCGTGTTACGACCGGTCCGAACAACCGTCCACGAAGAAGGAGCGATCCGTTATGACTCGATACGCCTTGATTCTCTGTTGGTTGTTGGCGACAGGGTTTGTGCAAGTTTCCGGGCTTGCTGCCTCTCCAAAGAAAGACAAGTCGGTTTGGAGCGAACCACGATACTTTTCTTCGGGTACGCCGATTTTCGCGAGCGGCTACTGTGATCAACCGTATGTGGTTGTTCTGAATGACGAGGTGTGGTTGTGTGTTTTTACCACGGGGTCCGGGCATGAAGGGGCTGGCGGCCAGCATATCGTTGCGACCCGATCCCTGGACGAAGGCAAAACATGGTCCAAGCCGGTGGACATTGAACCGGATACCGGGCCTCCAGCCTCGTGGGCGATGCCACTGGTGACGACGTTCGGCCGTGTCTATGTCTTTTACGACTACAATGGGGATCGAATCGACAGCTTTCCGACCAACGGGACGGCGCCGACGAGGAAGATCCGCGACGACATGATCGGTTGGTATTGCTACAAGTCGTCGGATGATGGTGGGCGAACCTGGTCCCAACGAGTTCGCCTTCCGGTTCGCACAACAGCTTGCGACCGTGGCAATCAGTGGCGAGGCAAGGTTCAGGTCTTGTGGGGAATCGGCAAGCCACAGCAACTTCGCGGTGGCGGCATGATCTTCGGCTTCACGAAACTGGGCAGGTACATGCTTGACGATGGGGAAGGCTGGTTCTTTCGATGTGATAATATCAACACGGAAAGGGATCCTCGCAAGCTTATCTGGAAGAATCTACCGGAAGGTGAACATGGGTTACGTCGCCCAGACTTCGGTTCCGTTCAGGAGGAGCACAATCTGGTCCAACTGAGCGACGGAACCTTGTACTGCGTCTACCGCACTACCAGCGGATTCTGTGCGTTCAGCACTAGCAAGACCGGTGGTGCATCGTGGAGTCTTCCCCAGAAGCTGCACTACGCGACCGGCGAAGTGATTCCCAATCCTCGCGCATGTCCACGACTGTTCAAGTGCGGCAACGGGCGTTTTCTATTCTGGTTCGAGAACAACCATGGCAAGAGCTTCGATTACCGTAACCCGGCGTGGCTCGCGGGTGGTGTCGAGGACTCACATGGTACGATATCCTGGTCGCAACCCGAGATTCTCATCTACAGCGACGACACGTCTTACGACAGCGGCCGGTTCAGCTACCCAGATCTGATCGAAAAAGAAGGAAGATACTGGATTACCGCCACAAACAAGATTGAGGCTCGCATCTTTTCCGTCGAGCCTCGTTTGCTGCATGGCCTTTGGGCACAAGTCGACTCGGTTCTGCAGTCGCGGACCCAGCCTGTCGAGCCCGACGCACAGTTGACGGCCCGCGAACTTGCCGGCGGCAAGATCTCGCTGGCCAAGTGGAATCGCAACAGCCAGGTTCCGGGATTTTGGATCGATCCCCACAAGCGAGACAAGAGTCTGAGTTTGCAGTTCACGGTCAGCTTGGAATCACTTGCCCCAAAACAGATTTTGTTCGACGCACGCACCCCCGACGATGATGGGCTTGTCGTTTCGACCTCGGGGGACAAGCGGATTCAGGTGACGCTCAAGTCCACCGCCGGTTCGGTTGTTTGGCGCACTGATAAGCAATTCATCCAGCCGGGGAAAGAACATCACATCACCGTCATTCTGGACAATGGGCCCGGAATTATTATGGGCTTGGTGGACGGCAAACTGTGTGACGGAGACACGGAAGACCCGTTTGGTTGGCATCGTTATCGTGATCTCGATGCAGTGCGAAACCATCGGATTAAGGTCAATCGGCCGGACCCGCGTTCGATCGGCCCAATCCCCCTTGGTCGCGTGTGCATTGCAAAAGTGGATGGAAAGCACTTGCGGCGTTTTGCCATCTACAATCGGGCACTCACGGTCTCCGAGGCAACACGACCACGCTAGTACTTTGTCAAGGCTTAAGAACGATTTCCAAAAAGACCCCCACGCGGCTCGCGGCATGGGTGAATGCGGCGAGACCCCCACGCGGCTCGTCCCGTGGGTGAATCAGTCTCGCAGGCTAGATCCGCAACCGCAAAAACGCGTTCCCGGCCGAGCGGATAACGTCCTACCGAATCGGCCCGTTTTCGAGGCCGCATCAATCCACAGTTCGCCAAGGTGGCTTGTTCACACGTTGCCAAAGTCCCGGTATTTCCGGTACGCGCATGCCGACGTCTCCGGGGACGACGACCGGACGAGGGGGCTCGTCCGGAGCAAAGACTTTCGGAATCTGTTGCAATAGGCGGAACCCATGTTCCGCAGCCGGTCCGAGCACCTCGCCTTCACCCCACTCGTTCCAGCAGTCGATGACAATGCTGTCCGAATCGGTCTTATCCAAGTACGCCCGAGCTTGTTCCAGATGTTCTCGAAAAAGCTCAGGCGTGAACCCGTAACAACACGTAAAGTCCCGGCCAACCCAACGGCTGTTCCAACCACAGAAGATTGGCAGCACCGGCTTCACCCGTATATGCTTCCAGATGACCGGCGCCGTGTCGACGACAGTTTGCGCGGGTACGACAGGGTACGGATAGGTCTTCAGGCCGTTGATGTTGTATGCGGTCCACTCTTGGAATCCGACGTCTTGCAATTGGGTCGGGTCGTCGAATACGTGTTTCCCACCATGCTGGCAGGCGATCCAATGAATTCCCGGAAACCCTGCGGTCCGGGCTCGAACATCCGCATCTTGCATGAGTCGACGTGCCGTCTCTTTGCCGAAATGGTGGACCATGTTCCAGCCTTGAAGCATCCAGGCAATTGGGCGTCCCAGCTTATCACGCCGGTATTGAGGATGGGGAAAATAGTTGCGAATCCAGTAGTTGGTGATGTCAACAAAGTCCTGTTCAGAAAACTTCCACCATGGATTGCTCGCGTTGCACCACATGACGCAGAACTTGATATGCGGCAGGAAGTGTGCCTTCAGCAAAGCATCCTCGATGAACCGAGTACGTTGTTTCCCGTCGTGGTAGTACCACAGGACGACAAAATGGTCGATGCCATGCTCTACCGCCCATTTGATGTCCCAGTCGGCCGCCTCCGGACTCAGTTCGTTGTAGTAACCGAGCGCCGGTCGGCGTTCGGCCAGCGGTGGGATTTTCGGCCAGTGCCGCAGGTCCGACCAGCCGGTAAAATAATAGCAGCCAATGTGATAGTTGGTTTTGACCGGACGTGGATTGGGAATGACTCCCTGTTTCAGTTCCAGACGTGGTTCGACGTCCAGTACCATGGGTACGGTCAATTGATCATCTTCGCCTTTGATCCTCAGTGTAACACGCTGTTGTCCTGCTTCCGCGGCGGTTACGTCCAAGTACAAAGAGCAAGTTGTATCGGGAAGCAACGTGTGATCAACGCCTCGCACCGTTGCAGTGTCGACAGTCACCGACCTGTTCTTGTCGATTCGCTCGACCATAAGTTTCGAAACCGTGGATCCTCCTGAGTTACGCAGACGCACAGCAATTATCCCAGGCTGTCCTTGACGTAGCACGGCTTGGGCTGAACCAGCGTATCCGCAAACCAGAAATGCCGGGCCCTTGGGGGTGGGCCCGAAGGAGACCGATTCCACGCATGAGTTGGCGTCCGGGTTGTGGGACGGCATGATGTGGAAGACCTGCTGAATCCCCTCAAATCCGGTTCGTCTGTGGTTGCGAGGATCGGGCTTGCGACCGGCCGCATAGTCGTAATCCGACAGTCGAATGTTGTATGTACGGAACACATTGTCCGCCCGAACGTTGAACTGGAACCACTTGATAAACTCTTGGGAACTCCAGTAACGTTGCATCTTCGGATCGGTTCCGCGTTTGTTTGGATGAAGTGCGATGCCACCCAACGGCCCGGCACTCACGCGCATACGCACGTGGAGCCACGGGTTGGCATCCGCATCAACCGGTTGTGAATCCAAAGTGATCATTCCGGGCCCGTCGTTGCCACACACCTCGATTCCCGCTTCCGACGCGATTAAGTTAGGGGGTCGGTGGTCACCAAGCACATTACGGACCACATTCGGTTGGCGAAAATCCCAGGAACCACCCGCTCGGTCTTGTGATCCGGCCGTTTCGCGGACAAACCGAACAGACCGGATGTCCAGAGTGCCGCCGAAACCTGGTCCGTGAAGAAGAAGCTTGTATACACGCCCGCCAGGCTGCCACCGAGGACGGATTCGAATGGCCTGGAAATCCTTGGAAGCATACAACAGTCGCCGTTCGGAATGTGCGGCACTGAAGTTCTGCTTCTTGCCATTTACTTCGACTGCAAAAAACATTGTGATCCAGCCTGTTCGCGAACTTCGCAACACCGCTTCCACGCAATCGCCGGGGGCGACCGTCACCGGTTCGACAAGCTCCGGACTTGTCAGCGCCATCTGGCCTCCCGGGATGCGACGATCTGGCGAGTCGTCGGCTTCGAGTCGCCAGAATGAACCGGTTTGTACGTCGACGCGCCACTGTTGATTCGGGCGCCAACCGCAATTGTCGCCGTTGGAGAAATCCCAGGATGGAAGCGGGGTGGCCGCTGCGCATGCCATACGAGTCGGAGTGATTAAGAGCGCCCCAATTCCGAACGCCACAAACAGGGTATCTCGCATAGTAGCCGTTTTCATAGTCGTGGATCTTTTCAGCTCGACCAGCTCCGCCGAGTGGCCAGGAAGTCACGAAAATAGTATATACTACGGATTTCGTAGTCGTTCATGGGATTTTCGTCTGCCATCGCGTTAGCACCGGAGTTTTCCCCGATCCCCCATATGCCCGATTTATCATTAGTCATTTGACATTACTCATTTATCATCGAGAAAGGCAGCGCAGCGGGGGCATACTTTTTCCACTGATAAATGATAAATGATAAATGATAA
>JAJSAJ010000768.1 GCA_024274855.1 Planctomycetota bacterium
CAACTGCAGACGGCTAAACAGTTACCATTTTGCAATACACGGCCGACTTCCGGACTCGTACAGTCTTTGGAGACAATCGAGGGAAAACCGAGTGACGAAAACAACCTTGGATGGCAACTCGATCGGCTACTCGCTACCGCACCAGCTTTCTTTGATCCAGCCGTTCGCCCTTCGGCACACGAACCGGCACAACCAAGCCGCCTGCCGCACCCAGTTCCTCAAACAACTGCTTCTTCATCGCCTCGGCCCTGTCCCGAAAAGCCGGGACGTTGATTAGATTGTGCCGCTCAATCGGATCGGTCCGCAGATCGTAAAGACCATCGTGATCCCACACGCCGTAATAATAGATGTATTTATAACGGTCGGTGCGGATTGCAAACGTGGTTGGGGTTGCTGGAAAGTTCCACTCCCAATGGTATTCATACAGGAAGTGGTCGCGCCAGGCGGTGGGACGCCCCATCAACAACGGCAGAAAGGACCGGCCGTCCATCTTCGCCTTTTTGGGAACCTGCACGCCACAAGCTTGCAGGATCGTCGGCGCAATGTCCACATTAAGGACCATCTGATCAATCGTCGTCCCGGGCTTGATCAACCCGGGTGCATAAGCCAACATCGGCACGCGAATCGACGTCTCAAATGCGTCCCGCTTATCGTAGAAGCCATGTTCCCCAAGTTCGAATCCATTGTCCCCCATGTAAATCACCAGCGTGTTATCGACGAGCCTGCTTTCGTCCAAATATCGAAGGACGCGACCGAGATTCTCGTCCAGCCCGTGAATCGTCTCGCAGTAGTTGTGAAAAAGATCGTCAAAATCAGGAACCGGATCCTTGTCGAACGCGCCGGTCTCCATGTGATCAATTCCATGAATGCTGTACCGACGTTCTCGAACCCAATGCGGTTGGGTTTGGTAGTTGCGTTCGGTGTTAGCCATCGTTTCGGGGTAGTCGATCGGTTCCTTTTCGTATCGATCCTGGTGCCGTCGCGCCGGAGTAAACGGGTAGTGGACAGCTTTGTAGGATAGGTACATAAAGAAAGGTCGACTTGGATCACGCTGCTTGGCCAGCCATGCCAGAGCTTGGTCGGTCAGAATATCGGTCGTGTAACCCGAGAACTCTTTGCGCTGACCGTCGATATTCAGCGTCGGATCAAAGTACGCACCTTGACCGCGAAAGCTGACCCAGTGATCGAACCCAGGCCGAGGATTATCACGATCATGCCCCATGTGCCACTTGCCGATGAATGCCGTCTGGTATCCGGCTGTCTGGAGATATTGCGGGAAAAAGACCGTTCCTGGCGGCACCGGACGCTGATTGTCCACCACTCGGTGATGGTGCATATACTGACCGGTCAGGATAGACGCTCGACTCGGGGAACAGAGCGACGTTGTTACGAAGGCATTGGCCAAATGGGCTCCCTGCCGTGCCATGCGATCCAGGTTCGGCGTTTCCAGGAACTTTGGGCACTGAGGCATGAACCCCATGAAATCGAATCGGTGATCATCACTCAATACAAAGATCACATTGCGACGCTCAGCGAAGGCCGATGACGCGACAATGGAAACCAGATAAACCACCACACCCGAGGTCGTCAACACAAACAGAACCTGACGACCAAGCCGTTTTCTCGTCATCGCAAATACTCCGCCGTATGAAACATGGCCTATTACGAAAACGACCACGCGTTCGCTACGCGAACAAAATAGACTGGCGCGTCAAACACCGTGGCCGCTCCGACACACGGCCGTATTCTAGCAGGCGGCAGACCTCGCGCACCACCGCCAAGACACAGTTGCCTGCTGCAGATTCATGTACCCGTCCGGCTCGTCACACAGACCAACTCCAAGACCCCCATCCGAAGGAGTGCTGGCACGGTTATCTTCGCCTGTTCGGAACGAATATTTCACAACATGTTGCCGTTCCCATCATCGACAGATTCACCACGAAACAGACGAAGACCGCCAAGGCATTCCCGTTCAGAAAACAGTTCCTATATCCTTGCCGGAAAAGCCCATATCCTTGCCGGAAAAGAATGGGAAACTGTGCGGAAAACGGGTAATTCCAGGTACTTGGCAAACGGCCGAACAGTCATGAACTTTCCTAGAGCCGGCGGCAAGACGGCCGATCTAAGCGCCAGCACCCAAGGAGGGGGATCGCCTGCGATTTGGCCTTGCCAAAATCTTTTTGATTTTTCGTGTCCGGTTCTCGATACGGATTGCGACAGACTTATTCGGGAAACGGGGGTGATTCGCAAGGATCGCGCGACGCCTTTCGACGGCTAACGGAGCCCGGGGGTGCCGACGAGTCGGTTTCAGCTTTCAGCGCGTGGGGGCAGACGCTCAAATCATTGGGCGACGCCTAACTGGACAAGCTCGTTCCGTTTCCCTTTTCTGACCGTGCCCTCTCTATTTGGCCCAACGACGCGTAGCGCTCAGGTGTCGCGTCTCGGTACGCCTAGTGCATCCAGCCGTTCTAGCTGACGAAACTTGCGCTCCCACGAGATAAACTCGTGGGGGGCGGGAACACGCGGTATCGCCGCAGCTTGGCCTTTCCAGGGAAGACCCCCACGCGGCTCGTCCCGTGGGTGAATCAGTTTCGCCGGCTAGATCCGTATCCGCAAAACAACGTTCCCGGCCGAGCGGACAACGCTCTACCGAATCGGCCCGTTTTCGAGGCCGCATCAATCCGCAGTTTCCACGGCCGAAAAAACGCCTGCCCTACAATTCGAAAACCTCGTTTCATTTTTTGACCATACGAGCATTTGTCGCGATGGGGTGCATGCGAGGACTGATCAGTTCACGCCCGTCGAGGCCACGTTGGAATCCAACCCGTCGGCATCGGTTGTCTGAGCCGTTGCGTTGCCGACGGTACCAGCCGGCAGCTCGATCAGCAATTCAAATTGGCCGCCCGCATCAACGGTCGCGGTCTCACCATTTAGGATGCCACCAAATCGAACGACAAGCCCTTCCGGACTCACATCGTCAACCACGACGCCGTGGAAGCTCCAATAGACGCCATCGGAATCGGCCACGAACCCTTCAATCTGCGGTGCCACCAATGGGGGTTTATCTTTGCCGCCAAAACCAGGCTCACCTTCCGCCTCGGTTGCCTGCAACTCGCGCACGGGCACCAGCTGGATCGGACCGAAAACATCTGTCGTTTGGCCCGACAAGACCACTTGGTCCGCGGACAGCGCGTCCGAAAAATCCTGTTCATCCGAGACTTGGTAAACAGCCGAACAAACGGCCGGTTCACCCAGTGCTATTCCAGCGGAGGCCATATCGCTCGAGGGACTCTCGAACGGGGTTTGAGACGGGGTTTGAGACGGGGTTTGGGCGGACATCGAGCTCACATTGTCATCAACACTGCTGAAAAACTGGTCCACGACTGAGCTATCTCCAACAGCCTGCTCACCAGTGAACTCGCCATCCGGCTGGTCCGCACCGTCCGTCCGTACCGGGAAACATAGAGACGCGTCTCGTGTTTCTTGTATGTCGGCGGGCTCGGTTACGTTCGACACGGTAGAATCTCCGACCAACGCTTGCACAGCCGAAGTTTCGGTTGCCGACTCATCAGGTCGATCGGTTGTCAGGTACGGCAAACCAGACAGAACCAATCGGTACTCCAATTTCTCCAACCGCAAGCATCGTTCGACGGTATTCAATCTCTGCCGTTTTGACCACATTCTTCGTGTCCAAGAAATATCTCGGTAAGACAACTTCTGCATTTCGGGCCCTCCAAAACTGTTAGTCATCCTGTTAGTCATCCACTGGCGGTCATGGCAACGGCCTTTGACAAAAACGGCCACCTGCTAAGGTGGCCATCCAGGCAGCTCCCGCCGCAAGGCGGAACAAAATATCGCGAATCACGCGAGGACAGAGTCCTGGGTTCGCAATTCCAAAACACGTTCTCTATTTCGATTAGTCGAGAACGGCGCGTATTAGCGGGCAAGGATTCGGCAGGGAATTCCTTCAGCGGCGAAACATGTGACGAGATTGTCAGGTGGGCGCAATGCGGGCACGCACGGAAGTCACCGGAACAGATCGTCACACCAATGGACACCGACGAGCCGGCGATCTTGGCCTGGCAACCGTTGTTTACGTGCCCAACAGCAACAGTCCATCTTAATTCGAGCCAGCCCGAAGTGCGGATAATCCGCTGAGTTCTGGCCTCGCATCTCCCCCGGACGTGGACATAGCGAACGCCACCTGAAGGAAGGGGCATTACCGAAACAGCCGCGTTTCACGCGGCCATGGGCTGCGGCAGTAGAACACCACCCGGAATAACAGGGTCCCAACTAATCTGGGGAACGGTTCCAAACTCGCTCCGGCAGTGGCGAGCCAAGCATGAGATTCCACCGGAAGCAAGCTGGAGGGCGGCGTGCGCCTAGTCCAAGGCAGTGGCGGTCATCATGCATGGCTTATGAATTGCGACCGCGACGCGTTAGGTCAGGTCTTCCGCAGTGAGTGGCGGAAAGTATGGACGAGGCTGGACAATCCGATCCGTATCCACAATTTTGGCGGTTGCCACCGGATGCTCGAGAACTCGCTGGTTGAGAAAGGACGTGAACGAGATGTCGTTGAGAATGGGTGATTTTTCAACCCCCAAATCAAACGCTCGGCACAAGTAGTCTTGAACCCTAACCTGGTCGACTCTGTCGCGTCCACATCGCACGAGAATCAACGCCGCGTGGTACATCAAGTTTCCGGAGAGTGGTCCCAACCGAACCGCCATTTCAATATCGCCAATGGCTCGAGGTCCATACTCGGGAATATCCGCCGCGTGTTGCTCGCACAGCGACCGATAGACAAGTGCCCGGTTGTAATAGGCTTCCTGACACTGTGGATCGATCTGGATCGCGCGATCCAGATAGGCAATCGCTTTTGTCAGAAAGTGGCGAGACGCCGCGTTCCTTCCCCGATTATTCCACGTTCCGGCATCGTGCAGACCAAACGTTTCGATGGCTCGCTGTAGAACATTCGCCTCGGCCACACTCATTCCAACATAATGGTAACAAATGGCAAGCCAGACGGCGGAAACTCCCTGACAATGGATAAGATGTGCTGCCGTTTGGAGACTGTGAGTCTCCGTTGAACTTTGTGGCGATCTTGATTGTCGGGCCGACAGCCGTTTCAAAACATCCTCGAAATCGTCGACGGCGCTGCGGTATTCTCTTGATACAGTGCGTGCCTGGCCCTGGGCCATTATTGGCTGGAACGCGGCGGGAATGGCCTGCTTGGCCAATCCAAACTGCTCGATCGCTTCCTGGTATGCTCCCCCATCGAAGGCCTCGACACCTGCGAGATAACGCCGAAGTCCGATGGGTGCCCGTGTCACGCGCCAGGCGACTCCAACACCCCCGGCCAGTGCAACGGCAGACCCGGTTAGACCGACCAGAAGCTGCCGTCGGCGCATCCACCGCGTCAGTCGAGCAGTCGGAATCAAGTAGGTCCGCAGGCGAGCGGCAAGCTGTCCGGCAGACGCGGGGCGTTGATTCCACTCGATCTGCAAGCACTCATCGACCAGATGCGCTAACCGAGCAGGGACCGCCGCATTACGCGACCGAATAGGAGGGCATCCATCTCGCTGCAAAGCAAGGATTCGTTCTGCTGCCTGTTCATTCGCTTCCCCAGGCAGCCGATCACCAAAAGGCGTTCTACCCACCAACAATTCGTAGAGAATCACGCCAAGCGAAAAGATGTCCCATTGTCGGCGCGGCCGAGACCGTTCGGCATCGGATCGCGAGCCAAACACGGTTGCCGCCAGCTGCTCTGGACTCATATAAGGCAACGTGCCACCCAGGCGCGAAACGTCTCGTTGCTGATCATGAGACAGATTGAAATCGAGCAGCATGGGACGTCCGGCCGGCGTCACGAGTACATTCGATGGCTTCAGATCCATGTGGAACACACCACGGCGATGAGCATGATCCAAGGCATCGGCCAGTTGCGCCACCAAATGGACCACACCGCCGACGTAGTCACCGCGAGTCAATTGCCGATCGGCTTCCGAGTGTGCCGCCGGGATATCTCTCATCGTTGCCAGGCGGCGCGCGACTGCCGGGATCACATTGGCCTTACTGGCAGCCTTGGCACTGGTAAAGGCGCCGTCCAGGACATCATCCAGAGTGGCGCCACCCAAGTAGGGCATACAGATCGCCGTCAGACACGACTCCTCGTCGCGCCGGATCGAATAGATGGGTACAATATTCCGGTGATCTAGTCGGCCAAGCGTCTCGGCTTCTCCCCCACCACCCCGAGCCACTTTGACCACGACGTGCCTGTTGCCGAGAGCAGGCTCGGTGGCCAGGAACACGCGAGCAAATGCACCTCGCCCAATCTCTTCAATCAAGTCAAAATCCAGAAAACAGGAATCAGGCTCCGGCCATTTGATCGCTTCGAGCGAATTGGCCAACTTGGGATCCTGCTCCATGCAACTGTGGACGTCCAGCAAACGACGAAGCGATCGCCGATAAGATGGAAAGCGGTCGCAAAACGTGCTGGGGGCAATCGTCTCACCCGCTTCCGTGCGCAGGCAGTATTCTTCGTAGGCAAGATCCAAGACAAGTGATTTCCGACCAGACAAACCAGGATGATTTGCAAAGAAATCGCTCGCACTTGGCTCGTCCCCGTTGCGCCAACTTGCGATCACGTTGGACGCGAGCGACTCGATCATCGATTCATTTACGTGTGCCACGGTTTCTCTCCCGAAGAATCATCCCGAACCTGACAGCTGGTCGATGATCCGTCGCGCCGTGCGCTCGTGGATTCCAAGACTTCGGCCAATTTCTTCAAACGTTGCCCCCTGGATGCGCATCTGCACAACCTGCCGATTGCGCTGCGGCTGGTCTTTGAGGATCTGATCCCACCGTTCGCGGGCGATCGCAATCTGACTCGGTGTCGGATCGGCTGCCGCCACAGCCCCGGTACCACCGGCCGACTCGTCAAGCGAACACTCGCGCATAACGTTGTACTTCTGTGTCCACATCCGACGACGATACTCATCAATGACCTTGTTGCGAGCAAGTGTGGCCAAGTGGGCGACCAGTTCGTGAGGGTTCTCGAACCCGGCTATCTCGTCCGGCTCGCGGAAGAAAGACGCCCACACCATCTGGACAAAATCAATCGAGTCGAACTTCGAGCGCATGTGTCGATCGAGCTTTCGACGCACCACGCGACGGATGTGCGGTCCATAGACGGCAATCAAATGCCAGACGGCGTCTTCCGATCCGGAACGTACGTCATTCATCGCACGTTGGAATTCGGATTGCTGTTGGTTAGCCATCGCGCCGCTCGCCATCCTTTGACAGGATTCAACCGTGGATCCTACAACCCGGTGCGCTCAGCAAGAAAACACCGCAACTGCAGCGCGGTACGCGCTGCAGATCCGATTCACTGGTAACGACATGAACTCGATCCGGCGCTGCCCAGATCAAGCGTTTGGCTGTGCGATCCCGCTGAAAATCCAAAACTGCCCTGCTGCAGACTCACGGCCACCGACTCTGGCGACACCGGACTGAACCACAACAAGGTCACTCCCAATAGATTAGCAAAAGAGTGGGACCTTCCGCCACACGTCTCTTTGACGAAGAAGCCAGGAACCCCATATTATTGGGGGAACGAAGGAAGTCTACATAAGAACTGAGGCAAATTGATGCGGCAAACCCGAGAACTACCCCACAATACCGGGTTTTCGGGACGCTCGACTTCGCCTTCAAGAAAATCTTCGGGAGTTCGGAGAATGTCGCCATCCTGATCGAACGGCTCAATGCCATGCTGGAACTGCCGCCCGGTGTGTTTCAGCAAGCGGTCTCGGTTCTGGAAACGATTGCGTCGAAGACGGCGATTGCGTCGAAGACGGAGGATCGAATGATGCATGCTCAGCGAGAGAAGGCCCAGCGTGACTATCTCTGGGCGTTTGAGGCCGCGCGTCTTCTGTCCTGAGACCGTGTCCAAGCGACGGGCAACACGGTCGACCAAGGCCCCTTCCAGCGTGCAAGGACCCGGCCGCACGCCGGAGACGAATGAAGTGACAGCACACAGTCATCCGAGTCTCTTTTCCATACAGTCTTCTTTCTGTCATGACGGACCGGTAGCCAAGTGGGCTGGATGTCGCTTTTCTGTAACTGCTCGGTCCATGCGATCACATGTGGCCTTTCTGTTGGACTGCATTGACCCCTGCTTCCGTTTTGGAGAGCTGCCGGGTTTCCGAAACTATCCGCCCTGCCGAAACGGAGGCTGAGGTCGATGCGGCGCGGGGGGTACGACGGTCTTTCTGGCCGTCGAAAGCGGTGTGGACAGACGTGGCATGCATTCCGGAGCAGGCGGTGCGAGCGAAGTGTGACTTGATGCAGGCTCGGGTATGGGCCGGTTGAATGGCTCGGTGTCCGGTCGGCCGGGGCGGAAGTCACAACTGTTTCCACGATCAGCGAGTCGTGCTTCCGTCGGGGCGGGCTCGACGGAAGCGAGTACCAAAGATGCAAACATGTCCCGCGCTCGACGCCACGGGGCCCAAGATGTAGGGTGACAAGCTCGCGGCAACCACGCTGAATCTGGCAACTACGGTAATACGAGCGCCGGCACGCCAGAATCCGGTTACTACTCGCGAATCACATGCGCAACCTCCAGGCCGAATCCGTAACCGTCGCGCCGTGCCGTTGTCGTTGCCTCCACCATGCGTACCTGCCTCCTTGCCCGCGCCGCCCACGAGTTTTCCGAGCTGGCGTGGTCGTCTTCGGTCTGGTAAATTGGTAGACGGTAAATAATAGGCAGGATCAAGCGAACGGTTGACACGGCACTATTATTACCGGCACCG
>JAJSAJ010000057.1 GCA_024274855.1 Planctomycetota bacterium
ATCCTCCTTAGCTGCGAGCCTGATTCACCCATGGGACAAGCCCATGGGGGTCTGTAGGTGGACGAGTGCGACAGCCTTAGCTGCGAGCCTGATTCACCCATGGGACAAGCCCATGGGGGTCTGTAGGCGGACGAGTGCGACAGTTATTGATTGGCGAATTCTTAAGGTGCGGCTTTTCGGTGGGGTACTCTGTTTTGTTGGTGGCGTTTGTGTTCGAGAGGCTGCGATGCACGATGCGGGTTCACGACTAGCGCGCTCGCAAACGGATCAAGCGATCTCGGCAAGGCACGATTGGAGGTACTTAATGCTATCACGAGCGAGCGTTTCAATTCCGGGTGCGTAATCAAAAACTTCGACAGAGATCCAGCCCTGATACTCAATATCCTTGAGTGCTTTGAGGATGGGCACAAAATCGATCTCGCCCATTCCCGGCCCCTGGCAATTTGCATCATTGGCATGGAAATGGGCAAGCACTGAAGCGCTTTCTCGGATGATTTCAGCGGCGGGCTTCCCTTCGCTAGACATGGCCTTGACATCCAAGTGTAATCGACACGAGGGTGACTGAACCATTTCAACAAGCTGGCGACCAAGTTCGGCCGTCAGTAGAAAGTCGCCTTCTTGTGGACCGAGTGGTTCGACTGCCAGCACGACATTGCATTGCTGAAACACGGGCAATGCCTGGCGAATCACATCGGTTGCATATTGCATTGCTTGATCATGTGTTATGCCTTCCAACAGGTTGCGCTGTTGTGGGGATCCCAGCACAAGAACGGCCCCCCCCAAATCTCGGCACAGGCGAGCTAGTTCGCTCAGATAAGCGCTTGTCCGTGTGCGCACATCCTTGTCGGGCGACGTCAGGTAATAGCCTTCGGTAAAGGCGAGGAGCCAATGTAGGCCAACAACGTCAAGTCCTGCTTGGGCCGCTTGGCGGCGAACTTCCGTTCGCTTGGCGGCCGAGATTTGAGTTGCATCCTTATTGATCGTAAAGGGCGCGATTTCTATACCTGTGTAGCCACATTGACGCGCGAAGTCAAAAGCCTTTTCGAATGGCCAATCCTGAAATGTTTCGTTGCAAATGGCTAGTTTCATGAGGCTCTTTCCAAATGAGTTCTGGGTGTCAGGATATTCCAGGGAGTTTCTTCTGCCGCGATATTGCAGGCTTGCGAGACTTGCGTTTGCCCAATCGGGTGCCGTCAACGGTCGACGGGGCACTGACGGTTGGCTCGGGGGCTCCGTTCAACGCGTCTCCGGACCGGATTGCTTCGAGGCGTTCCTGGATCTTGACGACATATTGGTCGGAGAGCTCAAAGCCAGTATACCGGCGTTTTAGTTTCTTTGCGACGGCCAACGTCGTACCGCTGCCGGCAAAAGGGTCCAATACGGTTTCACCTTCGTGGCTGCATGCCCGAATGATCCGGCCGAGTAGTTGTTCGGGCATCTGGCAACCATGGAATCCGGCTCGTTCCTTAAAGGTCCCTGCCACGCGAGGGAAATACCAGGTATCGTCGTCGGCTTGAAAACCGTCCGGCAAGTCTTGCGGACGCAGGATCCATGTATCGTCCGGCAAGCGGCCTTTGGGGTTGGCTCGCCTGTCACCGTAGACGAGCTGGCGAGCCGACGGAACACGAATCTGATCGACGTTGAATGTGAAATCCTCGGGATTCTTTACCATGTGAAAAAGATGGGCATGTGACCGGCTAAACTTATTTGTGCAGTTTACGCCAAACGTGTAGTACCATATTACCCAACTGCGGCAGGCCAAGTGCAGTTGGCGTTGCATGAGTATCTTGAGTTCGGCGGCATACTCATCACCAATTGCCAGCCAGAACGTACCACTGGGCTTTAACAACCGAATGACTTCAGTGATCCACTTCTGACACCAATCCATGTACTCCTCATCACGTCGATCGTCGTCATAGACATCATATTCAAAGCCGATATTAAATGGCGGATCAGCAAACGCAAGATCAACAGACTCTGGTTCCAAGCGAGCCATTCCTGCGATGCAGTCCTCGTTGTAAACGATGTTGTCTTTTGGCATCCGTTTGTCTCGCGAGCATATTGCAACGAATCAGGAACGAGAAAGAAACCGGTGGCCCTGCCCTCTGCCCGACAGGTGTGGCCAAGAGGTTCCGGATTCATCGACGACAGAATGCCCCTATCGTAGCATGCATGCCATGGCGTTCAAGAAGTCGGCCGGTTAATTGCAGTTGCCGAACTTGGAATAGGCGGAGATGGTTGACGTATGAGAAGACGGGCAACGCGTTTTTCGTTCTAGTATACAGGGTCGTGGCTGCGGGCTATAGTACCGAAACTCGGCCGGCACACGACCCGTTTGCCGCGGACGCTCATCTCTCGTTGGGTTGATTGACCATGGTTTGGTTCTGGATTGTTCTTGCAACGGTGAATCTACTACTTCTATTCGGCACGATCATTGTGTGTGCGAATTGGAGTCGGCACGCCGTCTCCCTTCATGACGTCTCAGCGGACGCCATTGAGAAATGGCCACTCGTATCGATCGTGGTGGCCGCTCGAAACGAGCAAAGGGATATTGAAGTGGCATTGCGTTCACTTCTGAGTCTGGACTATTGCAACCTTGAGATCATCGTCGTGGACGATCGTTCCACGGACGACACCGGAAAGATTCTGGACCGTCTGGCTGAAGGTAACAGCCGGCTGTTGATTCAACACGTTGTCGATTTGCCGTCTGGTTGGATCGGCAAGAACCATGCACTCTATTCGGGTGCACGCGTGGCTCGAGGTGATCTGCTGTTGTTTACAGACGCGGATGTCGTGATGGAAGTGACCACATTGCGCCGCGCCGTTACATATTTGCTGGAAAACAATCTGGATCATCCGGCACTTGCCCCACGTATCGACGTCCCGTCGCGGATGTTGCAGGCGTTTGTCGTATTGTTCTTGAATCTCTTTGTGCTCTATATCCGCCCTTGGCGGATTTCCGATCCCAATAGTTCCGCGCACGTTGGCATTGGCGCTTTCAATCTAGTCAGGAAAACGGCTTATCAAGAGGTGGGAACTCACCGGACGATTGCCTTGCGGCCTGATGATGATCTCAAGCTCGGAAAGATCATAAAGCAGCAGGGGTTTCGACAGGATATTGTGGATGGAATCGAGTTAGTTCGAGTTCCCTGGTACGCATCGGTGGCGGAGTTGGTTTCCGGGATGGAAAAAAACGCGTTTTCTGGCGTTGAGTACAGTGTCTTTGCGGTAATCGGAATTAGCGTGCTATTGCTGGTGTTCATGATCTGGCCGTTTGTTGCCGTTGTCATTCTGAGCGGTTTGCCGCGTTTCTTTTATATTATCGTCATCGCGTTGTTGTGGACGCAAGCATGGCTTGCGGCACGTTCTGCACGAATGCCGTGGCAGGCAGTTGTGTTATGCCCGCTTGCTGCACTTCTGTTGATATGGATTCAGTGGCGAGCGATGTGTTTGACGTATGTCCGTGGCGGAATTGTCTGGCGCGACACTTTGTATCCACTTTCGGAGTTGCGAAAGAACCGCGTCTGAACCGCGTTGCCTGTCCGGAAGTGCCAGGCGAAGTGGCGACCCTGCCGCCCTAGGTGTTTTAAGGTGATATCGCTAATATGCACGGAACATGAAGTTGGTTGTGGGATTGCGCTTTATTCGAGGCGACGTGGAGCATCACCTTATGAACATCCAGCCGGGTCGACACGTTCGAAGGAAACGAAACCGGCTTCTCTTGGTGACGCTTGGTTTCTTTCTTGGGGCATGCTCTGATAACGTTGTGGCTCAGACGACGGCCAGGGGCGATGGTAAAGGTGGTTCGCAAGCGGCGCAGCTTCTTGTTGACGGACGCCGTGCGTATCGACATCTGAATGATATATGCAATTTAGGTCCTCGTTTTTCCGGATCAGATGGGATGCGTCGGCAGCAACGGATGCTAGCTGAGCACTTCAGAAGACTAGGAGGCACCGTTTGGATTCAGCCGTTTCAGGTACGTCATCCTGAAACCGGGCGGCCAGTGAAGATGGGCAATTTGGTTGTTCAGTGGCACGCTGATCGCACGAGTCGTATTTTGTTGAGTGCTCACTATGACACGCGTCCATTTCCCGACCGGGATTCTGATATCTCCAGGCGTCATGGCACGTTTATTGGTGCCAATGATGGGGCCAGTGGTGTCGCCGTTTTGTGTGAACTCGCTTATCACATGGCTTCGTTACAGGGGTCGGTTGGTGTCGATTTTGTGTTGTTTGATGGAGAAGAGTTTGTTTTTGACGATCAGCGTGACAGCTATTTTTGTGGATCAACGTATTTTGCTCGACAGCATGCAGCCCATTCTCCCAAGTATCGGTATCGGTGGTGTGTGTTGCTAGACATGGTGGGAGATGCCGAGTTGCAAATTTACCAAGAGCGAATCAGTGTCTATCATGCGTTGCCCCTGGTTCAGGCTATTTGGAGGGTGGCAAAACGTGAAGGAGCGGACGCGTTTGTACCGCGTATACGTCATCGCGTGCAGGACGATCATTTGCCGCTGAACGAAATCGCCCATATTCCGACATGCCTCTTGATTGATTTCGATTATCCTCGACCCGGGACCCACATAAGTTATTGGCACACTCGCCAGGACACTCCAGACAAGTGTTCGGCCGCTTCATTGGCTGTTGTGGGACGCGTGCTTCTAGCGTGGCTACGTGAAGAGCGCTAGGGCTTAGGTTCGTAAGATGCGCGCACGTTGTCCGACGGACGCCCACGTCCGTCGAATGAACGAATGTGGGCGTCTGTTGGGCGATTTCGTTGTGGCCATCGGCTGCGTGCGTTTTGTTGCCATTCCGGCGGATGGTGAGCGTTGTTACTCGGACGTTGGGATTTTGCCGTGCTGGGTTTGAAATGTGGCGTCACGTAGGCAGTGATCGTTAGTTGGGCCAACGGGAGGGCGAGGCTCCTGCCGAGCCGCGTGTTTTGTTGGCCCGAACGGCTCGGCAGGAGCCTCGCCTTCCCGCTGAGTCGATCACTTGCCATTTGGCTAAAGTGTTACCATTTTCATTTTCCATTTTTCATTTTCCATTTGTCACTTATCATTTTTCAGTGGAAAGAGTATGACCCCGCAGCGCTGCCTCTCTCGATGATAAATGAGTAATGTCAAATGACTTCAAATGACTAATGATAAATCGGGGAACGCTCCGGTGCTAACGCGATGGCAGACGAAAACCTCGTGAACGACTACCGTATTTTTTGCCCGGGCTGGGTGGGACCCGGAGGACTCGAAGCTTACAAACAGGTGCCTTTTTTCTCGCACAGCGGCCGTTTTCTACTTCATCCATGGCATATCGGCGTCATTTTCGGGGCAAAAGCTGGTCGTTTTGTCGGTTGCCACATCGGCCAAGACTGATCAGACTGATCTTAGCGGAACGTAAAGGGCGGCTTGGGCAACTAGGCTTTGTCTCAAGACGGGAGGGGGAGGCTCCTGCCGAGCCGGTCTGACCGACAAAACAATGGGCTCAGCAGGAGCTTCGCCCTCCCGGAAATACTGCTTCTCCGGGTTTTGAGACAAAGCCTAATGGTCCGGGCAGGTTGCTCAAACATCAAGCGACGTGGGTGTTGGGTATCGGATCACTGGGGACGACTTGCACCAAGCTCCAATGAGTTGACTTTGGCATTTTGGATTGAGTGTTACTTGCTTCGATTAATGGCATTTCCTCGCGTAGCCGGATAACGTGCTGCAGTTGCTCCGTCCAACAGTACAGCGTTGGTGCTGGATTGACCGAGGATTATTGTCAGCAGAGATGTGTGCGGTTCATTGTTAGGGGCGACGTCGTTGGAAGGACATCACTGCGACATTTGAAAACCGGGCAGGCGATAGTTTCGAGCACGCTGGGAAATGGGTTATGAATGCGACACGAACACAACCGGTCGACATGGATTTGCTCGATCCGATTGACAGATTACCGACTGAGGCTCCAGAATCCTTGGCATGGGCAGCACCTCGCAGGCGTTGGTTGGTAGCGGTTATCGTACTCGCCAGTCTTGGCATTCTAGGTTTTGGGCTCAGGGCTCTAGTCAGTGATGTGGGTCAAACGGACAACACATTTGTTTACTACACCGTTCACCGAACTGACTTACCGATTACCGTGATGGAGCAAGGCAATTTAGAAAGCCAAATCACGGAAGAGATTATGTGCGAAGTCGAGAACTTTGGCGATCGCAGTGGGAACAACGGCACACAGATTCTGTTTATTGTACCAAACGGCTGTTCTGTCAAAAAAGGCGACTTGCTTGTCGAATTGGATTCCGCACCGTTGAAAGAGCGACTCGACAATCAGTTTCTTTCGCTCGAGAAAGCTGAAGCTGAGATGATACAGTCAGGTGAAAAATACAAGAACCAGATAACGCAGAACGAGACCTCCATCAAGGAGGCTGAGTTGCGTCTTGAGTTGGCCACAATGGACGCTGAGATGTTTGGCGATGAAGAGGGTGGGACATTTGCCATTGAACTGAAAAACGTCGAAATGGATATTCAGAAGGCAAGAGCGGAGCAGATGATCCGCAAGACAGACCTGGAAGCCATCAAATTGTTGTATAAACTCGGCTATAAAAGCAAAGGGGATCTAGCGGCCGCGCGACTCGAGTTGCTTCGGGCGAATTCCAATCTGGCAACTCAGCTAGCCAGTCGGACTCAGCTGACGAAATACACATGGCGCATGAAGAAGTTGGACCTGGAAGGTAAGCTTGCGACGTCAGAACAGAACGTGAAGCAAGTCAAGTTGAACAACGACGCGTCGCTTGCTCAGGCAAAAGCGGAAAAGGATGCTGGGAAACGCGCATACGACAAAGAGAAGGAGCGATACGATCGATACCAGGAGCAGTTGGATAAGTGCAAGATCACTGCGCCCCAAGATGGAATGGTGGCATATGCCGTCGGAAATGGACGTCACAATCGCGGTACTGTTGTCGAGGAAGGTGCCTTTGTGCGACAGCATCAGCAGATACTTACACTTCCCAATTTGTCCACGATGCAAGTTAATACAGCCGTTCACGAATCGGTCTTGGACCAGGTGAAGGTCGGTTTACGGGCTGTGATTCGTATCGACGCGTTTTCCGACCACACTTTTCGCGGAAGTGTAAAGTCCGTTGCCGTGTTGCCGGATCCGGGAGGCTGGCTCAACTCGGATACAAAAGTCTACAAGACCATCGTGACGATTGATGAAGAAGTCACTCAGCTGAAACCAGGAATGACAGCTGTTGTGGAAATCAAAGTTGCTCAACTCAAGAACGTAATCAGTGTTCCGGTACAGGCAATTGTGCAGCGAGAAGACTCTAGCTCCGTGTACGTTCGAGGGCCCGATGGTATCCAAAAAAAGAAGGTTGTGTTAGGGAAAACAAATGACAAGTTCGTGGAAATCAGGGACGGCTTGCAGGAGGGCGAGACGGTTATCCTGAATCCGATGTCGATTGTTGATCAGGAACCCGACCAGAAAGGAGATGTGAAGAAAGGGCGAAGCAAAGAGGCGGGTGGGAATACTGGCTCGAAGAAAGCCGCCGGCGATTCGGGCGACGCATTCAATGCCGTTCAGGCAGTCAAGAAGACGAAATCGAGTCCCGGATTGGGAGACGGCAAACCAGCCCCCAAGAGCAAGCGACCGTCAGGGGGACAGAATCGGAATCCGTAAGATGCGCATAGGGAGCAAGCATGCTGGACGATGGATACCGGGTTCTGGTGTGCCGGCGCTCGCGCCCGTGTGCTGACCGGTTGCCTACGTTAGTCGTGCGAGCTTGACACACCCTACTTGGGTTATTGTGGTAGGCCATGTTAGGCCAATCGCGGATGTAAACTCTATTGGGTTGCAGCTTGGTCGCCTTCGGGCCGAACGGGCTTTTGTTTGTATTACTGAGTGAATTACCAAATCATTTTTTGAACTGATTGACGCATGTGGTGGATCACACTTCAGCTGGGTGTTCGCAACTTGTTACTGCACAAGTTGCGAAGTTTCTTGACGATGCTCGGCACGATTCTGGGTGTTGGGTCTGTTATTGCCATGTTGGCAATTGGTGAAGGATCAAAGCGACAGGCCGTTGAGCAGATCCGTCAGCTTGGTGCGACAAACGTCATTATTCGCAGCGTAAAGCCCGAGCCATCGAACGACACAAGTGGCGGGAATTCCAAGCAGACGACGAGTCGCGTGTTGGAGTTCGGTCTAAAGTACCGTGATTATGAACGGCTTCGCGACACAATTCCGACGATTGTTTCCGCACTACCAATCTCACTGTTGCACAAGGACGCGCAACACGGACGTCATCGCATCAGGACCGCTCGCATTCTTGGAACGACACCCCTCTATACGGAGGTTAAGAATCTGAAGGTGGCACGCGGTGGACGGTTTCTGACCGACACGGACTTGCGAGTCACGGCGAATGTTGCTGTATTGGGAGCTGGTGCGGCGAAACGTCTGTTTGTTTATGAAGATCCGATTGGCAAAGACATTCTTCTTGGTCCGAGTGCATATCGCGTAATCGGTGTTCTGAAAGAACAGTCGAGTGGCAGTGACCGGCCGGGCGCTGTTGGTCAGGCGAACTTCAATAACGATATCTATATTCCGATTACCGCGGCCCGGCGTCGGTTTGGTGAACTGCAGTTGATTGTTAGAGCGGGGTCGATCGAATTCGAACGAACTCAGTTAAGTGA
>JAJSAJ010000769.1 GCA_024274855.1 Planctomycetota bacterium
CAGGCACTTCGTTTTACCACGCAATTTCAAGGCCAAAATGAACGTTGGGCCTTCGCGAAGTTTGTGCACTTCTGAATGCTTCCGACGAGTCCGGCTTAGGTTTACTGTGGGAATGCTCCCCCTGCTGAAGCAGGCGGCTTCGGTGCTATTGCCTGCGTGCCAATGGCCCCGTCAGCACAGACCGCAGGCACGGACTCGCCGACCTTTACTTCAGTTTCTTCAGCACGCCACCACCGGACTTCTTCGGGGCCCGGCTCGCGTCCACAACCGGAGGAAAACCGTTCAGCTGTCGCCAGACTTCAAACCAAAGTGGCACTCGTTCCAACATGACCAGCCCTTTCGCGCGGACGCCTTGTCGCAGGAAGCGATCAGAGGGCCAGGGATCGTCGTTGGGATCGGGGCGGATCAAGACACGAAACTGGCCTTTGCCGTTATCAGTGGAGTCTACGACGGCGACGTAGCCACCGAAGGTATTCACAGCCACGGACGGCCAGCCAGCAAGCTGAATTCCTGGCCACCCTTCAAACTGCAACCGTACGTGCCGCCTCGGCCTGACCCACGATGCGTCGTTACCATCCAGCCAGATTTCGACCGCTCGGTCCGTCGTATCGGGGACCAGGGTGAAGAGAGGGTCTCCCTTCTTAACGATCGCCCCTTGTTGAAAAGTGTCCAACTTGAAAATGAACCCATCCCATGGCGCAGTGACGACTTGGCTTCGCTGCTGAGCCAGCTTCACGTTCAATGCCACCAGCGCTTTTTCCGTTTTGGCAACGTCGCCTTGAGCCTTGCGGAGTTGCGCAGTTGCGGAGTCGATCTTGGCTTGTGCTTCACGTTCTTTCGCCTCTCGTTCACTGTTCTTCGCGTTGACACCGTTCTGTGCCGAAGCGATGTAGGCTCTGGCTTGTTTCACTTTGGCCAGGGCTTCCTGCTTCTTGCGTTCGGCAACTTGTTGTTTGAAGGTCGAAGCCAAGCCGTCCTTCGCCAATTTGCTTTGTCGCTCGTAATCTGCTTCGACCTGAAGCAGGGCGGCCTGCACGGCTTCCAGATTTTGTTTTTCCGCCCTCAGTTTCTCCTGGGACATTTTAATGTACTCATCAGCGGCAGCGACCGCCTGTTCGCGGACGACACGGAAAGCTTTGACTTGCGAATCGTATGCAGCGGCGACATGCTTCAGCGATTCCAGTTCGCGGCGAGTTGCTTCCACTTGCTCCTGCAGTCGCGAAAGCAAGTCGGGATCAAGATCTTGAACCTCGACGATCATCTGGCCCTGCTCCACATGAACTCCTTCACGGATGCTGTCGGCCCAGCTCGCGACACGACCGGAAATCGGCGACTGCACGATTTGCTCACGTAGCAGCGGATTAAAGGCAACTACGCGTCCTTTGCCGCCAACGAATTGCTGCCATGGCGCGAATGCCGTGAAGCAGACGAGTGCCAGCAACAACAACGCCAGCCACTTCGCCATGCGGCGAGCCCACCGCGATGAACTCGCCAGCCGCAAGGATGGGAACAGTTGTTCGAACTCAACCAATTGGCCGGTAGTCCCGAAGAATCTGTTGTTCCCAATCATGGTCCGGTCCCTTCACTGTTCCGATCTTTCGTTTCCGACGTACTCTCATTCAGGTCAATAACGTGGTCGCAACAGTCCAGAAGCTCACGTCGACCGCTGAAGAGAATGAGTGTCCAGGAGTTCTCTTTTCCGGAAAGGGTGGACAACATTTCCATGGCTTGACCGTCAGGCAGAGCATCCAGCAGGGTGTCGATAATCAAGAGCCTGGGGCGCCCAGCGATTGCGCGTGCGAGGACCATCCGACGTTGCTGCGTCTCCGACAGGGGAGAGCCGTTGGCGGTCAATTGTGTTTCGAGCCCGCAGGGCAATAGGAACACGTTGTCGAGCAGATCGACTTGCCGCAGAGATTCGTGGACAATGTTGGAATTGACGTCAACTCGGTCCAGGTGCACGTTTTCGGCGATCGTGCCGTCAATTACCTCGATCGGTCCGACCAGTGACACGTACCGCCGCAAGACGTCCGGTCGCAAATCCTCCGCATCCACGCCGTCCAATTCGATAATGCCAGAAGTGGCTCGCCTCAGACCAAACAGTAACTCGGCCAGAGTGGTTTTGCCGCAACCAGGAGGTCCACAGATGCCCAAGCTTGTTCCGGACTTGACCGCGAGGTTGACGTTCTCCAAAACGGTTTGTCCATCGCAGTATCCGTAGCAAACGTCGCGGAGCAGCACCTCGATGCCACCGGTTCCGGGGAGAGCCAGCAGGCCATCCTGCCGTTCCAGGGGAAGGTCAAACAGCACACCTAATTTGTCGACGGACGCCATCAAGTCGTAGAAACCTTCCAAATGTTTACCCATCTTGACCACGGACCCCAAAACGATCGCGACAATTAGCTCGGCGGCCACCAACTGCCCCAACGATAACTGGCCCTGGATGACCAGATAGCCCCCGACGGCAAACAAGACGGCGCTGCCCACCGCAAACAGTCCGAGGTTGAAGACGATCTGGCGAAACAGAACCCGGAAATGGTCCTGGCGTGCCGTCAGGTACTTCCGGGCGATGCGGTCGGCGTGTTCGATGGCGAATTCGCTCCCACCTTCAGATTTGAGAGCGTTACAGGAGCGAGCCAAGCCTTCCAGCCAAGCTGCCATCGCGTATTTGATCTTCGACTCCTTGATGCTGCTCGCAATGCCACCCTGTCCCAACACAAACAACACGAACAGGATCAGCATCATCAGAATCAGTCCAAGACCCAGCAGCAGCGGGTGATATAATGCCAGCACAATCATGCCAGCCACGATCACAATCACCAAATCGAGGGCATCAACCAAAAGTGTCGCCACAGCTTTCTGGACGGTGACCACGTCGAAGAAGCGGTTTGTCAGTTCCGGAGCGAAGTGGCCGTCGAGCGCATCTCGGCGGACGCGTGGCAACCGATAGGCCAGATCTCCAGCAATGCGCACAAACAACCGCTGCTGAATGAGGTCAACGACGTACTTTTCCACAGATTGAACGATGGCGGAAAAAGAAAGAAATGCGAACAGGATCACCGCCAACACCACGATCGGCTGCAAAGAACGTCCAAAGGCAACAGTCGACACCAGCATTTCGATTGCTAAAGGCGTCGCCAGTGCCAGCACACCCACGAACAGGGCAAACACGAACACGACTCGCATATCCGGGCGTTCCGCAGCCAGCATCCTCCAAAGACGTGCCAGCGGCGTCATCGGCCGACAGGGGTCACCCGCGTGTCCCGCATCCAACGGCTGGCAAGTCAAGGCTGGTTCGACAACCACCCAGATCAACAGCTCGTCTCGGAGCGGGCCCCCCATCAAAGCGACCAATTGCGAACGCGATACCCAGCGTCCGCCGCGTCCCGTCTCGGCCGTAATGATGTGGAACTTGCGACGGCGTTGTCTGTGGATCAGCAGCCAGGGGGTCCGAGGATCGGACAGATGGACCGCCATGGTTTTGTCGCGAATACTTTGCAGAGCCTGCTCGAACGTAAACTCGACCACTCGGACACGCAAGCCCACACTGTCACCGGCTTCGATGAGCCATTTCCACCAGCGAACCTGCTCGCTTCCCGGCCAGCCTTGCTGCGCTTCCTGAACCGCGCGTTTGGCGATCACAGGATCGAACGCGACATCACACTCTGCTGTCAGCCATTCCAGCAGTTCCGCAAATTGTTGGTTGCTAGTCGCCAGTTGAGTCATGGATTTGGCACACCTTCCGAATTGACATCCAAAGCCATCACGGCGCGATAATCCGCCTGAGCTTGAAAGTAGTCCAACATCGCTTGCAAGACGGTTTTCGCGGCGTCGGCCGTTGCCTTTTCTCGCAAGTTGACCAGTAACAGATTGCTGGCGCCGAGATCGAACTTACGCCGTTCGGCCTGCTCCATGGTGCGAGCGAGTTCCAGGCTCTCGCCAGCCCTGGCGATACGCTGAAAGGCGGCCAGCAGTGCCATGTAAACCTCTTGGACGTCCGTGGCGATTTTGTCCTGTGTGAAACCTATCTTAGTCGACAATTGCGCCAATTTGCCTTCGATGGCCCGGATCTTGCCGAGCGCCTTGCGACGTTGCAGAGGAACGCTGACCTGCAAAGATGCCTCGAGTTCGAACGGTGTCTTGTCCCTCTTGGAGCTGGCCGGTACGCCGGTGTCTTTTGAAGCGAACACCACTGCATCCACTTCGGGCATGTACAGATTACGAGCCTGAGCCAAATCGACGTCAAGCTGTCTCCGCAAAAGCTCCAATGAGACTAATTCGGGACGGTTCGCCATGGCGAGTTGGATGTCACCATTCATTTTCTTGGAATCGATTGAGGCGGCTTGGGGAAACGTTGCCGGAAGCTGATCTTCGGACGGGACGATCGGCTGGCCATCGGGGGTTCTCAGAAACAAGGATAGTTTGATGGCGGACTGTTGCAGTTTTCGTCGAGCGTCGATGAGTGACGCCTGCCGGGAGACGATCAGCCGTTGATTGTCGGTTAACTCGATTCGTGCCAAATCACCAGCGTTAACTCGTTTTGTCAAGCCAGCATTGCGTTGCTGAGCAATCCTCAGAAGCGATTGGGCAATTTGGTAATTTCGGCCTGCAGCCACCCACTGCCAGTAGGCGTAAGACGACTCCCAGACAAACGCGATGATCTGGGTCTGAATGTCCGGCTCCACCGCGTCACGACCATAGGTCGCTCGAAACAATGCAGCCCGACGTGCATCGATCTGACGATTCTGAGCCAGGGGAATCGCGACTCCCACGCTGAACTCACCACCATCGTTGGTCTGACGCTCCTTGAACCAGGGCTGAAAATTGCCTCGCCCGATTTTATAACCACCAAAGATCTCCCCCCCCCAAGAACAAGGGCTGACTCGCACCCGCTCCAAAGCGATACGTCTTATAGAATCCGAGCGGTCCACTCGTACCTCCTCCTTTAAGCTTGAGGTCAAACGCACCATTCGTCGACAACAGTTCTCCATCCGCAATGGATCGTGAGAGAAACGCAGCCACTAACAGAGGGTAGGACGTGTACACCGAATCGATCACGTCCCGCAATTGAAACACCCTTGCTGGTTCGGAATGCGGTGTGGGAAGAAGTTCTTCAGGTCCAGTGGGGTTCTCGACACCCGGTTGATCCTCACTGGCCGATACCTGTGAAACAAGCTGTTGAGAATTGCCGTCAATTGGTTCCTTGAAACGATGCGAGTTTTCGGGAAGCAAAATCGCTTCTTCAGAAACTGTTTGTGCGGCAGAAGTGGTCCTTTGACGTTCGTCCACGCGTGCCAACGAGAGGCTTGACCCAATGTCGCCAGCTTGCCTATCGGGGATTGAGGAAGCTGCTTTGGCGTCGTTGATCGGAAAGTGCGAACGGACTTTCGGCTTTCTTGGCAAAGTTCCGAGGTTGTTCATGGGGTCGCACGTAGAGCCGTCACCGATGTCACAACCAACCAGTTCGGGTTTCGAAGGCCGTCGTACTGCATGGAACCGTTCCAATTAAACCGAGCAGCCGGTCACAATCAAAGACAGCAACAGGATTATCAGTTGGAAAGCAACCCACATCACAGTTTTCCACTTATAACCTGTATTACTAAGCGTCAAAAATCGTTTAGTTTTTGCCAAAGTTCCAGCGTCCAACAAAATCGGGCCATTGGGGCCCCGAGCGGGGCGGATGCAACAAGAACACACCAGATGCTGTGCATGCATTGTCTTGCAATCACAGTATGCACTCTGGTTCAAACAGTCGAATTGCCATGACCAGGTTTGGCGAATCAAAACGATCAACACGTTGTGCAAGCGTTTCTTTTCGCCCCCTACATGTGGTGTGAATCCATTTCATCAGGCCACCGAACGGTAGCGTGGATTTGGTTGCGGCCATGCCGCTCTGGGCGTCGCCTGTCGGCCTGAACTCATCCGTCGGTTTCCGACCTGACCAAGTGCGCTGGCCAGAAGCCCACCAACCTCGCCTGACCCCCTAATCTGCATTATCGGCACAACCGCACCAGTCGCGTGAGAAAATCTACGCGTGAAGGGACGAGCGAGCATTCCATAAACATCAAGGTAACTTGCCTTTATCTTACATTGTACCGGTTTCCGCAGTAAGCACATTGGCTGCGTCTTCGTCATTGCACGCGTTCAGCAGATCTAGACGCGTGATTCTCATGGCATCGGGTCTCGCACGATCTGAGCCATTCCTTAAGTGATTATGTGGGGGCCTTAAGTGATTATGTGGGGGATGTCCGACCTACCCGTTCCGGCAAACAAGTGGGCTGGTATTCCGGCGAAGTGATTGCACTAAAGCAACGATATTCAGACTAAGACTCGGGGGAACATTTTCGCCGCCGCGCCGGACTGATATTGAAGCAACTACGTCTAGCATCGAGGCACATCGGATCTTCAGGTCCTAAAGATTCGCCAATCAATAACTGTCGCACTCTTCCGCGTACAGACCCCCGTGGGCTCGCCCCATGGGTGAATCAGTCTCGCAGCTAAGGAGGATCGCCGCATGAACGCCCCCCGGTTCGGGACGCGCGCTCGGCTGCCCAGTAGCTTGAGAGACTTTGGTTCCCACGGGACAAGCCCGTGGGGGACCGGGACCGACGCAACGTCCCCCAGTAAACACGCCAACAATTGATTCGCCGGTCCTACGTAAGCCTGCTGAAATGCTGGCGGTTAGCATTCATAAGTCCTTATTCCTTGGTTCGTCTAAACCTGAGTCATCACCAAAACTCAAGGATTTACGTTCACTAGCACGCTTGATGCTGCGACTTTTCCAGCAGGCTCTAAGTACCGTTGGGTGGATCACGGCAAGTGGACACCTAACTTGAGCCGTCGGGCGTTTTCCAAGGCGCTGGCCGCCGCACACAAATCCTGGATCGCCACGCCAACCGATTTAAAAAACGTCACTTCGTCCTCGGTGCGGCGACCGGGGGATCGGTCCAGCAGCACCTCGCCCAATTCCGTGCTGAAGTGCGGCACTTGAATCAGCCCATCGTTCAATGGGCCGATCAAATCGCCGGCCTCTTCCAACGCTGACGCCCGGTGGTCCACGACCACACGCGCCCGACACACCGTGGCCGCCGGGACCTCCGCCATGTCGAGACGATACGAACCGACTCCGTTGACGTGCGTGCCCGGCGACAAGTCGCCGTCTTCAAAGACGGGTGTTGTCGAGCTGGTCGCGGTACAGACAATATCGGCGTTGGCGAGCATGCCGGCCGATGTACTTCCTCGTTCAACGGGTACGCCTAGCCGCTTTGTCATCTCGGCTGCGAATCGGTCTGCCGCAGTCGGATTTGGACTGTATACAAAGGCCTGGCGAATCGAACGCACGCAGCAAACTGCCTCGAGTTGCGTGCGTGCCTGCACGCCCGCGCCAAAAATCGCGACAGTCGATGCATCGGGACGAGCCAGAAGGTCGGTCGCCAGGCCCGACGCCGCTCCGGTCCGGATCGCCGTTAACGAGGCACCGTCCATCACGGCAACGTGCTCACCCGTGGTGCCATCAGCCAGCGTGAGCAGCGCGTGGATCGCGGGAAGACCTCGCTGCGGATTGTCGTGAAATACGGTCACAACTTTCACCGAGAACACCTTCTGAGCTGTCGAGTGGCAGGGCATGATCAGCGCGACGCCATGTTCGCCGGTTGCGTCCAGACGCTGTCGGATGGGCAGATTGACGTGACCGTTCGCCAACTGACTGAAGGCAGCCCGCATGGCCTCGATCGCCGCGGACATCGGGAGTGCGCGGCGGACATCTTCGGCGGATAGAAATAGCAATGGTGTTTTCATGGTGGTATGCTCATGGAGCTGAAGGTGATCATTTTGAGTCAAGTTCAGCAACCAACGGAAGCGGGCCAACACGGCTCGATCGGTAGCTCGTAGTTGGTTCGAGGCCCTGCCTCGTTGGTATCAACAACCGGGTTTGCAACAAAGCGGTTTCAACAACTGAACCGAGGGGGTGGCGGCAAGGCCACCTTTCGAAGTGCAGCGCAGTTCCACCGGCATCGCGAGGCCGACCGCACGGACCGCGTCGATCGTTTCGTCCAGCGGTATGAAGTTCGTATAGCCTCCCAGAACCAGATCCGCGTTAACGAAAGCGCTGGCGGCCGCGGCACCGTTTCGGGTATGGCAGGGAATCTCGACCATCCCATGCAGCAGGTCGCAGACGCTGCCCATCGTATTCTGAAAGGCGATCGCCGCGGCATCGCAGGCCTGGCTGGCCCCACCGCCAACCGCATCGACGACGGCTGCGGCGGCCATGGCGCCGGAAGCACCAATTTCGACCTGGCAACCGGCAACCTCGGCGGCGAATGTCGCTCGTTGTGCCAAAATCATTCCGACCGCCCCTGCCGCGAGCAATGCCAACCCGACCTGCTCGCGCGACAGAGATCGCTCCTCCTCCAAGGTCATGAGAGTTCCGGGGATCACCCCCGCGGACCCGCCCGTTGGCGCGGCACACACGACTCCCATGGCCCCGTCAACGTGCATGACCGCCATTGCCCTGGCGGCCGCGCGCGTGTGCAAACTGCGTACTGACAACTGCCCGGCCGCTTCCGCCCGCAAGATGGAGCCCGCACACGCAGGCAGTAGTTGCATCCCGGTAAAGTCCTCGGCCAAGCCGCGTTGAACAGCACGAAGCATTATGTCGTAGCGGCGGAGCACCTCACCTAATACTTCAGCTTCAGTAAGACCAAGCAGCTGGGACTCGTAGGCAAGCGCGAGTCTTCCAAGCGACAGATTACGCGTTTGTGCCAATTCGATCATCTGCTTCGCACTCGTGAACATCGGCTCGCCTGAAGTCACAAAATAGACTGGTGCCGATTCATAAATCCGTATCGCTTCGTCGAGAGCCTGAAGCTCTCTTCGCAGTTCCGACGCCAGCGGTTCGCTGCGTCGTCCTACGAAACTTGCCATGTCGCTCTCGCTGCAACAACCGAGGTCCTCAAGCCAGGCCTGGTCTGATACGAGCCGCTCTTTGACCGTATCCGCCAAAGCAGCCGGCGCTGTCACGAGCGTTTCATAGGCGGATCCGTTGAAGAGCACCTGGTTGCCATCAACACGAGTAATCTCTACCTCACCGCCGCCAATGGACCGCGCCAACAAGTGTATCACTCGCCCATCAACAGCAGCGAGCTTGATCTCCACGGTATTCGGGTGATCGGAATCCGTAAGATCCCGGATATGGAAGTCGATGTTCAGCCCGGCGTCCGCCGCGTCCTGAAGCGACGTAAAAAAAGAATCATCGGTCAGCTGTTTGCCGAGCAATCCCATTGCGAAGCCGCGATCGGCCCCCTGCGTTACATAAGTTGCCGCGTACGACCCCGCTCGGTCAAATGCCAACTCGGCCTTCCGAGGCATGGCGCCAAGCAGCGAACGCGCCATGCAACCGATTCGAAATGCGCCTGCCGTATGCGAGCTAGACGGGCCACGCATGACCGGACCAAGTACATGATTGAGAATGCTGATCGTTCTCATGAGGGACTTTGTCTCTTGCTAAAGGGCGTCCCGAATGGCGATCCTGGTCTCGAGCGGCGTTGAGACGCACTCTTGAACAACAAAAACCTGCTCGGACGACACCTTCAGTTTCATGTTCACGAAAGACAACAGGGCTACAGACAAGTCATAAAACAGCTTTCCTTCGCCGATTGTCAGATTCATGGCAATTGACTCGAACGACAATAGGTAAATATAGTGACGCTGAAAATCGTCGTCCGGCTAACTCAGCGATGATGGCATTTATCCAACGATTCTATCCTCAGTTGCCACCGAGCGATAGAATGAGCAGATGAGCGATCGAGAAGCATGACACATTGCTCCAATGAACCGCTTCGCGGAACCAGACAAGTGACAGTTGGCCCCTCTCACCTTGCGGACCAGAGGGCTTCATTCATCTTCGTTCCATCAGCGCTAGCGGCCCCCTCACACCGCACCACCGGCATGGTTCGTGCAACGGCCACGCGATCCTGAATGGTTGACTGCAGACACGCCAAGTGTATTCTGGAAAATAAAACAGCTGCCATTCGCTCAAGCTTGGCCTCATTTCAGACGCCACCGTCCAACACCACAACTGACGAAGGAGGCCTCGTGAAGACACAATTCTCTTTGGCAATGTGCGTCCTTTACCTGTTCCTTATCGGATCCTTGTCTCAATTGGCTATCGCTCAGCGAACGGAAGATGACACGGCACTGCGGAAGCCACACAAAAACGTCCCTTCAAATCGACGATATCCGTGCCGCGATCGAGACAATATCCGCCGAGCAATCGGTAGACCCGCGAGGCATCTATCTGTGGGGCAAAGGAAAACTCGGTGTGCCGGCGATATACTGTGCCGTGGTTAACGGCACCGTTGCCGGTGTTGTGCTGGAAGACACCCCCGATCATCATGTTGGTATTACACCCGTTGAAGCGAGCAACTGTGACACGTCACTGTTCCACATCCTCCGGCACGCTGACATTCCCCAGGCTACGGGGCTGCTCTTTCCGCGTACGGTTATCTTGACCGGAAAGATGCGGACCGGATTCAACTGGCCCCAATCGCTTTACGAAAAGCTTGGTGCCGGGGAGGCCTTTAATCGGCAGAACCAATCGGTGAAGGACATACTCGCTCGGCTCACGGACACGCATCCCGGTCGGTGACGGAAGAAAAACAGGGACACCGCATTCCCGTGCATGGCGGAACAAACGAATACGGTTTGTCGAGGACGACCGGATGCATCCATGGTGATCATCCGCGGTTGGCCTGAGGTGAACTTGAGAAGAAAGGGTCTTTCGGGAAACTAGTGGGTAGATTCATCAATGGTGCAACCAAACAGCGCCACGAGGAACCTCCGCTCGGGCTCGACGAAAGGGGCCGCCCCTACCACCATCACCTTCGCATCGCCCCCAGAAACGCTGGGCGAGGG
>JAJSAJ010000770.1 GCA_024274855.1 Planctomycetota bacterium
AGCTAACCTGGCAAGTACCATAGCCTTGCGAGATTGACACAATAATTACTTCAAGCCCGCCCAAAACCGTTTTGCCCTCCATTTTTTTGCCTTCTCTTCCTCCCGTCCCCTCTCGGTTTCGCCCCAAGGAAATTTCTTTTTCCTGGATTTTCAAAAAATGATTGATCGACGCAACGGGAGAGCCAAACTCCGGGAGGGCGAGGCTCCTGCCGAGCCGTTCGAGCCAACCAAGCGGCTCAGCAGGAGCTTCGCCCTCCCGAAAAGACGGCTTTTTCGGGCTCGGAGACAAATCCCAGAACCGTGCCAAAACGCGGCACACCCTGGGTACGCGAGAAAATGAATCGGGTTACACCACACGTGGTACACAAATCACAGCTGCAATCGGCCAAATGATTCCCTGACTGTCAATTTCCTCCCATGAGGTGCATCATGATGCGGATCGCGCGTTTCAATAGGACAGATGCGGGTAAGCGACACCACCAAGAGCGACTCGGAAAGCGGATGGCTCGGCTCCTTATCGGCTGCACCGTGATGCTGACCGCCGTCGCCATCGCCCTGGCCACCGATGATCCACCGTCACCCGACGTACCCGATCAAGAATCGTCGCTTGGCTTGCATTCGGACGTTCGCCCGCCCATCTACACGCTTCTGCCTGACCCCACGCCCGCCCTCCAACAGCTGCCGCCTTGGACGTCACCCGGCGATCCGTCCGTGCCGCCCCCGTCAACCTGTTCACTCGAGACTGGCTCCCGTGGCCAGACGTCAACGGCAACAAGCCAGTCGGTCCGGGTGGGCAATGGAGCCGTGATCCACTAGGCAATCGATCTGCGCTTGCCAGGCCCGGGCGTTGGCTGGTCCGCCGCGCGCACGATCGGCAGCAAGGCGGACGGATCCAGCTCGCTCGGTGGCAAGTGGTTCGCACGCTACACCGATTATCGCCTGATTGAAAAGGAAGGGGACGCAGTCCCCTATATCGAACTGATTGTCGTCTTCTCGCAAACCGGCCCGCGGCTGGCAGGTCATGGAGACGCGGCGCTCAAGCAGCGAGAACACGGGCCCGGAGAGCCTGCAGCCCAAGTATCAATACGTCTGGTCGCTGCGTTACATTGACACGGCCGTGTTGCGTGACGAGAACACGGACAGCGACAGCACGTGCGACGACGGCCGGATCTACTGCCTTGCGGATGCCAATTTTAACGTGACGACGATCGTCGACACCGGCGGCGATACGTTGGAACGGTACGTCTACAGCCCGTACGGGGTATTGACAATTTATGACGCAACCTGGTCGAATATTCGTAGTGCCTCCAGCTACGATAATGCGTATACTTATACGGGTCGGAGGTACGATAAAGAAACAGGACTATACTACTATAGGCACCGATGCCTGAGTGCCCAGCTGGGACGGTTCTTGTCAAGGGATCCGATCGGGTATGAGGCGGGCGTGAGTCTTGTCGAGTATGTTTGGGATGCGCCAACGTACCGAAGTGATCCCGTTGGGCTACAAGTATTTGGACCTCCCTATATCGATCACATGATTGGCAGCTTCGTCCAAGAAGGTATCGATCGTATTCGGGATGCAGTAACTTCGCCGATAGAAACCATCTGGCCACCAGTTGTATCTTTGCCAACCGATTCCGGCAGACGCACCGCATGTGGGGGAGGAATGACTATCTCCCTGTATGATGGAAGCGATACAGGTTGTGGAGGTGTTGCTGGCGGGAACTCATTCTATTGTGGCGCTAGGAATATCGGTGGAACGCCCATCGACATGAATGGAGGAGGAATAGACCCAGCCATCCAAGCAGCAGGCGACAACTGTATTTGCAGGATTTCCATTCTCGATCACGGTGGAGGCGGCATGCAGCAGATAGGCAAACAGTATATGGGCGATAGTGACATCGACAAGCTTTGTGACGTGATGTGCTCCCACTCCTCAATCTACTTGTACGGTTGTCACACGGCTCTTTCCGGTGGCAATGACATTCTGTCACGGATTCTCGCTCGGTGCCCAAAAGTCGATGTTGCGAGTGGATGTACAGGCTGTTATATGTATCCAAAACTTCGCTATGGTTTTTGTCCCGACAAGAGACCTTGGTGCGACGGAACCACAGTTTTTCGCATGCGCGCATCAGCCGGTGGCATTCGATGAGAACGATCAGGCATATTCAAATTGAAATGAATTATTCGGTTATGCTCCATCCGTGAGGCCGGGCGAGTTGAAACCTCGAATCAAACGGACCGTGTTTGCTGTTTTTGGTGGCATTGCATGCGCAACATTGGTAGGTGTGTGTTTGTACCGGGTCAATACGTGTTCGATAACGAGCGAGAAATGGCCAATAGGCACGACCGCTTTTGAGGATCGCGTCATGGAGAAGATGCATTCTGCCAAAGCGGTTTACCTGAGTCTGGTTTCTATTCCCCCATCTCAGCTTCCGATTAGAAGAGTGGGAATATCGGACCGACGTGTGTTGGTGGAATTAGCCACGTCATTCGTGATCAAATCGAATAACGTCGATGCCCTGCCTGCTTGTGATCGTTATACTCTTGTCGAAATCGTGGATCATGATGACAATGCTCTCTCATTTACCCTTAGCGGTCCGATTGTTGGCTGGGACACCATAATCGGGAGAAAATGGGCAGTGTTGTCACAGTATTCGGTTGAGCGTCTGGACGCTGAACTAGAACAAGATGCGGCAACTAACGCGCTCGAATAAAAACAGGAGAAAAGCAATCCATAGAGTCCACCCTGGGGGGGGCGAAGAAAAGGGAGTAGTTCCGAAGGAGAAGAGTAGGAAAGCAGTTAGGCCATGACGGTGCGGAAGGCGCGTGGCGCAAGCGGCGAGGGAGTGACGGCAGAATCGCCAGTCACTCTATACTAAAGGGGAAAAGTAACTCGCGGGTCTTCTCCCCCGAAGCGCGCTGGAGCGAGGGGGAGCGGCGTTCGGATAAGCGCGACACTGTCCGGCGCGTTGCCCAGCACACAATCGGTGACAGAAGGCAGTCATTTCAGTCCTTTCCCACTCCGCACGTACGAACCGCCAGCGTCAGGTCGTATCCGTAGCCTTACCGAATGATGCTGCACCCGGGTCTCTACACCGAAGGTGTTAGTTCTCATAGC
>JAJSAJ010000771.1 GCA_024274855.1 Planctomycetota bacterium
AGATCAGGTCTGGGTCATCTCGATCGACGGCACAGATGAATCCGTCACCACCTCCGATTCGAATCCAGTCGGAGTTGACAGGTCCGTTGCCGGAATCCGAACGGTTGGGGCCACCCCAGCTGCCGTTATCCTGCAGGCCTCCGTAGACGTGGTAGTCTCGTTTTGGGCCAACTGCCACATGGTAGAATTGGCCGATCGCCACATGGTTATGATGGTCCCATGCCTGGCCTCGATCGTAGCTGACATAGAGGCCGCCGTCGTTACCCAGAATCACATGACGTCCGTCACGCGGGTCGATCCACATCGCGTGGTGGTCGGGGTGGACACCGGCCATCAGTCCCTTCGTGCTAAATGTGGTTCCTTCGTCTTTACTCAGATACAGCTGTGTGCCAAGCACCCAGATGATCTTGCGGTCATTCGGGTCGACACGAATCTGGCTATAATACATCGGGCGCGGGTTGACACTATTGACACGGTTCCACGACTGACCGCCGTCTTGGGAGTGGTAAACACCTCCATACTGAGCTCCTTGCGGCCCCTGCTGATCTTGGGAATTCTCACGTTGACCGCCCAGGAAGGCAGCGAACGGGCTGCCGGCCCGCTTGCGTTCGGCGGGCGTCCGGGGCTGGCTCGGCGCATTCTTTTCCGCTTTTGTTTTCTGGGGTTTGTTTTTGTCCGGCTTGCCTTTCTTGGGTTGATCCTTCGCTTGGCGGCTTTTCTTCGGTTCGGGAAGTTTTCCGAGCGTGATCTCGACATCCACACCCTTACGGTCGCGCACAACTTGCCATTTGATTTTGTCGCCGGCCTGATGTTTTCGAACCTCTTGAAGCAACTCGCTGTATGAGTGGATTACCTTGCCTTCAACTGAGATGACGATATCCGATTCCTTGACTCCAGCACGTTCTGCAGGTCCTTTCGCCACGACTTGGATGATTCGTGCACCGACCTCCGCATCTTGGGCACGAATCCCAAGGTAGGGTGAATTGGGTGGCCACTGACCGATCTTTTCCGATTCCAGGATCAAGTAGACGTGGCGCGGATCTTTTTTGTAGTAGCAGATTCCGATGCGTCCCAATGGTCCAGTCGGTAGGCCCTTCGTTATTTCGCGAAAAGTCTTGCCGCCGTTGGTTGTCTTGTACAATGCGGAACCGGGGCCAAATTTCTTCGCTGGATCGTTAGAATCGAATCCATCTCGTTGACGTTCGTATGTGGCGACCAGCAGCGTATCGGGCTTCGTCGGGTCCATCCGCACATCGATCACACCGGTTTTATTGTCAACGAAAAGCACCCGCTTCCAGGTTTTTCCGCCATCCGTCGTTTTGAAGAGGCCCCGTTCATCGCTTGGCCCCCACAATCGTCCGAGCGCTCCGACATAGACCGTGTTCGGATTCGTCGGATGGATGGCGATACGGCCGATTTGAAAACTCTTCTTCAGTCCCATGTTCTTCCAAGTCTTGCCACCATCGGCCGACTTATAGACACCGTCGCCCCAGGAGACACTGTTTCGCGGGTTGGCTTCTCCCGTTCCAACCCAGACGATATTGGGATCACTCGGAGCGACTTGGACATCGCCGATGGAGACCGTGGTTTGGTGGTCAAACTGGTGCTGGAATGTGATTCCGTTGTTGGTTGTTTTGAGTAGTCCACCGGATGCGGTTGCGGCCCACCAGATACTTGGATCTTTTTCATGGACTGCCAGCGCGGTGATTCGCCCGCTCATGTTGGCCGGCCCGATCGACCTCCATGCGAGCGTCTCGGTCCAACTACGCGGCAGCGCAGGCGATTTTTTGGCCGGCTTCTCCGTTGCTTTGTCCTGGGCCATCAACGGGCCGGAGGCAAACGACAGTCCAATCAGCAATGCCAATGCGTGGAAACGATGCGTATGCACGGTCCAGCTCCTCATCAATAATATCCAGGGTGTCAATCTTGAGAATAGAGAAGGATGGGAAACACGGTCAAGGATTCGCCAATCAATAACTGTCGCACTCTTCGCGTACAGACCCCCGTGGGCTCGCCCCATGGGTGAATCAGTCTCGCAGCTAAGGAGGATCGCCGCACGAACGCCCCCCAGTAAACGCGACAACCATTGATCCGCCGGTCCTAACGTCATTCACTTCTCGAGGTGGGAAAATGCGAGACCGTGTGCGAGTCTCGTATCTTGTCTGCCGACATCGCGGCTGCCAGCTTAGTACCATCGTGTCCCGCAGCATGGCGTGTTGCAACCGGATCGCTATTGTTTTCGGTCGTTTTTAGTGTTTTTCGCGTCTGTTTGCCGAGAGGGGATGCGCAAAGACGCGATGCCGGCCCCCACAGAAAAAAGGTAGCCGTTCACGCCGCTGGGGCCTGGCGCGTTTTTCGGCGGAGAAAGCGTTCATTTACGCAAACGCATTTTGTCGCCGAAAATGGGTCTGACCCCTTGGAAGCGAACCCAGAAAAGAAAACGTACGGATACGAGATGGTTCTGTAAACTTTGGGAAGAAGAATCGCACCTGGACGTTCGCGGGACAGAACAAGTGAACTATTAGCCAGCGCTGATGAATCCCCATAATCGGCAGATGGTATGTCGATTGCAGCTCGACCATTTGCTTTCACGAGCCATGAGATGTCATCCGAAACAAGACCTGTCGAGTTATCGCCTTGCATCGATCACCAAGGTCGATTAGTACTTGTTAGTGGTTCGGTTCCATGACGCTTGTGAACCGTTACAATCGCACCCATGCTGAAGATGTTGATACGGCGTCTCACCGTAAGGACGTCGTTCTAAACGAACGTGTTTCAATGCCAGCTCGTGGCATCTGCACCGAAAGCCGTTATTCATGTCTGATATCCGACGTCTGTTAGTCGCTAATCGCAGCGAAATTGCAATTCGCGTTTTTCGCAGTGCTCACGAACTTGGCATTCGGACGGTTGCCGTTTATGCACACGAAGATCGGTATGCTCTGCACCGATTCAAGGCCGACGAGGCCTACCTGATTGGAAAACCGGGTGAGCCGATCGGGGCGTATCTGAACATCGACTCGATGATTGCTCTGGCCAAGAAACACGACATTGATGCGATCCACCCTGGTTATGGGTTTCTTTCCGAGAATCCCGATTTCGCACTGGCGTGTGAGAAGGTCGGCATCATTTTCATAGGTCCTCGCGTGGAAACCCTTCGGCAGTTGGGGGACAAAATTACCGCTCGCGAGATTGCGCACAAGGCATGCGTACCCGTGCTGGGTGCCAGCGGGAAAGCGATTGTGGACGGCGCTGAAGGTCGACAGACTGCGGAAAAGCTGGGTTATCCTGTCATTTTGAAAGCGGCACACGGCGGCGGGGGCCGGGGGATGCGAGTTGTTCGCGACCCGGATCGCTTTGTTGAGATGTACGAACAAGCTCGGCACGAATCGCTCAACGCATTCGGCAGTCCAGATATTTTCGTTGAGACATACATTGAACACGCGCGGCATATTGAAGTTCAACTGTTGGGTGACAAGCACGGCAACCTGGTTCATCTACACGAACGCGACTGCTCCGTGCAACGGCGGCATCAGAAGGTTGTTGAAATCGCGCCCGCGCCCGTGCTCGACGATCACATTCGGAAATCGCTGTACGAATCCTCGCTGGCAATCGGTCGCGAAGTGGGGTACGAGAATGCCGGCACCGTTGAGTTTCTAGTCGACGCGGATACGGGCAGATTCTTCTTCATTGAGGTCAACCCTCGTATTCAGGTCGAACATACGGTGACGGAGCAAGTGACCGGAATCGATATTGTCAAGTCACAGATTCTGATCGCACAAGGATAGCGGTTGGCCGATCCCGGCATCATGATCGCCTCACAAAATGATGTGCAGACGCACGGCTATGCGATTCAATGCCGTGTCACGACGGAGGATGCGGCGAACGGTTTCGTGCCCGACTATGGTCGCGTGGCGCACTATCGTTCGGCTGCCGGCATGGGCATACGACTCGATGCGGGCACGGCGTTTTCCGGAGCGGTTGTTTTTCCCTATTACGATTCACTGTTGGTGAAGGTCACGGCATGGGCACGTCGTTTTCAGGACGCGACGATGCGCATGGAACGCTGCCTTCAGGAGTTTCGCGTTCGGGGCGTCAAGACGAACTTGCCGTTTCTAATCAAACTGGTGATGCATCCAACATTTTGCGACGGCCAATGCACGACGCGGTTCATTGACCAAACCCCCGAGTTGATCGAGTCAGCGCCGAGTCGCGACCGTGCCACGAAAGTGCTTGCGTTTTTGGCGGAGACCATCGTCAATGGCAATCGACTGGTCAAGGATCGGCCTCGATCGATACGGCGATCGCGGGCGCCGGTTCCGACGATGGATGCGTTGGTTCCGGTTACGGATGGAACACGTCAACGACTCAAGACGCTCGGGCCCGATGAGTTTGCTTGTTGGATTCGAGGGCATAAAGCATTGTTGCTGACCGACACAACGTTTCGCGACGCGCATCAGTCGCTTTTGGCTACGCGAATGCGCACCTATGATCTGCTGCAAATCGCGGACGTGTACGCGCACCTTTGTTCCGACTTGTTCTCGCTGGAAATGTGGGGCGGTGCGACATTTGATACGTCGATGCGGTTCCTTAAAGAGTGTCCCTGGCGGCGGCTGACTGAATTGCGAGAGCGAATTCCGAACATCTTGTTTCAAATGCTACTTCGGGCTTCGAACGCGGTCGGCTACACGAACTATCCGGACAACATTGTCAAAGCGTTTGTTCGGGAGGCTGCCGATGCAGGAATCGATGTGTTTCGAATATTTGACGCTTTGAATTGGCTACCCAATATGCGTGTGGCGATGGAGGCCGCGCTGGAGACCGGTGCGCTTTGCGAGGCTGCGGTCTGCTACACCGGCGATATCCTGAATCCGGATCGAACGAAGTATGATTTGAAATACTACGTTCACTTGGCGAAGGAACTCGAACGGATGGGGGCACATATCCTGGCGATCAAGGATATGGCCGGTTTGTGCAAGCCTTATGCGGCCCAGCTATTGGTCGAAACGCTGAAACAGGAAATCGGAATCCCAGTCCATTTTCATACTCATGATACGGCCGGAACTCAGGTCGGCGCGGTTTTGAAATCCGCCGAAGTGGGGTTGGACATTGCTGATGCAGCCATGGCTCCATTGTCGGGTGGGACGTCACAGCCGAACTTGAATACACTCCTTGAGGCGTTGCGATTTACGCGACGACAGTCGAGCCTCGATGCGCGGCACTTGGGGGATATATCGGAATATTGGCGCGCGGTTCGCGAGTTTTACACGCCGTTCGAAACGCCCGTGCTGCCGGCCGGCGCCGATCTTTATGAGCACGAGATGCCAGGTGGACAATATACCAATCTGTTCCAACAAGCGAGATCGCTCGGACTGGCCGACAGCTGGTCTAAAATCTGTCGTGCCTATGCCGAAGCCAATCAGATGCTTGGTGATATTGTTAAAGTTACGCCGACTTCCAAGGCGGTCGGGGACATGGCCCTGTTCATGGTCGGCAAGAACTTGACCGCCAAGGACATCCTGGATGGTAATCGCGATCTGGCGTTTCCTCAGTCGGTGATCGACTTGGTGAGTGGCAAGATGGGGCAGGCTGTCGGAGGTTTTCCCGAAGGGATCCGAGAATCGGTTCTCCGTGGCGAGGAGCCACTCCAAGGTCGGCCGGGGGCGACCTTGCCAAGTGCCGACTTCGATCAGGCGGCTGCCACGATCCAACCGCTTTTGGACCGAGAGCCAAGTCATCGCGAGACTATTTCCTATTTGCTCTACCCTCGTGTGTTCGAGGATTTTGCCGTGGATCAGCGAAAATACGGTGACACGAGTGTTCTGCCGACCCCTGTCTTCTTGTACGGCCTTGAGCCGGCTGAAGAGATTGCTGTCGATATTGAGCCCGGCAAAACGCTCATTATCAAGTTCCTCGCCATCGGCGAGCCGCATGCAGATGGCCAACGGACGGTGTTTTTCGAGCTGAACGGCCAGCCGCGCGAAGTCAGCGTCTTGGATCGTTCACGGGAACCCGGCACGCCTCGCCGCCCCAAAGCCGACGGGTCTGACAACCGGCAAGTTGCGGCCAGTATGCCCGGCCTGGTTGTCACGATGATGGTCCAGCCCGGCGACGTGGTCGCAAAAGGCCAGAAGCTGCTAATGCTTGAAGCGATGAAGATGCAGACGACGATCCTTGCCGAACAAGCAGGCAAAGTCGGCCAGGTTCTAGTCGAGGCGGGGATGCAAGTTGATGCGGGCGATCTGTTGTTGACGATCGAATAGCCCACGCGGAACCCGTATTACCGACCTCAAACACCGTTAAGGATTCGCCAATCAATAACTGTCGCACTCTTCCGCGTGCAGACCCCCATGGGCTCGTCCCATGGGTGAATCAGTCTCGCAGCTAAGGAGGATCGCCGCACGAACGCCCGCAGTAAACGCGCGAAATCCTCAGGACGTCCCGGCCCAGCGGGCGCTCCGCCCTCCCACGTCAACAGCCGCCGTCAGCCGCCGCCAGCCAATTCCGAGACACGCTCTGAGGAGTCTTCCAGGAGACTCTAATCGGATGTATCGATTGTTGGCAGTTCCCCTGCCAGCAAGGCACCGACCGCCCGGGTCGTCTGGAACTCCATCAAGATAATTCGAATGGCGGCCATGATCGGAACCGAAAGGACCATGCCCAAGACACCCCATAACTGGCCCCAGAACGCCAAGGCCAACAAGATGACAACGGGGTGCAGTTTCATGCCCTTACCCATCAGCTTCGGTTCCAGGACGTTCCCGATTCCCATCTGGACCGCGCCCGGCAATAGGACGACAAGGGCCCACATGAAGGGATTTGAATACTGCGCTACTGCAATTGGGATGGGCAAGATTGTGGCAATGACCGAACCGAGCGACGGAATGAAGTTCAAAAAAAACGCCATCATTCCGAAAACGGGCGCCATTCGCAAACCCAAGATCGACAAGATCACGCCGACGAGAATGCCGGTCGCTCCGGAGAGCAAGAGTTTGGTCGCGACATAGCCGCGAATCTTGCTCTCAATTTCGTCATAGACCGGCACGCTTTTCTGAGCACCATCGCGCCCGGCGAGCAGAAATACGACAAAGATCACAATCAATGCACAATTCGAGAGGGTTCCCATGGCGATGCTGGCGGTTCGCGGTGCCAATGAAATCAAAAAGCCCTGTAAATCGTGTTCGATTTCCGTACGGTCGATTTGGATATTAGCTTCTTTCAGCCAGGCGATTGCCTTGTCACTCATGTCCACAAAATTCTGACTGTATTCTTCGGCTGTGCTGAAGATGGTCTGTACGGCTTGCACCGTGAAGTATGCCGTGACACCCAGCAGGGCAAGGACGACGAGAATGGTTGAGATGATGGCAATTACCCGAGGGACTCTATGTCGGAGTTGAAAGTCGACGAGCGGCGAGACCATCGTCGCGATGAAGGCGGAGAGGACGAATGGGATCATGAAGCCGCGTGTATATTGCAATGCAAACGCCACGGCGATTGTCGAAATCACCAGCAATGCGCTGACCATCATTTTCGTCTGTTCGTCGCGAAGTTGTTGGCTCATGACTGTCCGGTTGATTCAATAGGACGTTTATTCGTAGTCGTTCACGGGGTTTTGGTCTGCGATCGCGTTAGCACCGGCGTTTTCTCCGGTTTCCCACACGTCCGATTTATCATTAGTCATTTGACATTAGTCATTTATCATCGAGAGAGGCAGCGCAGCCGGGGCATACTCTTTCCAGTGCCAAACAAAAAACAAAAAGTGAAAAATGACAAGTGACCATTTCCGCTCCACGCACTCTCGCCGTGAACGGTTACGTTTATTCTTGTTGTAGCGTCACATTCCAATACGCCTCGCCCAAGAATCGTCGCCAACTCTTGATCGGTTTGGAATGCCAGGAGTACAAGGGCCGCCACCTCGGTCGCTTTGGTTGTTGAAGAAGTCGCATGCCCGCTTGCTGGAGCGTGCGATCGGCTTTGCTCGCGTTACAAGCCAGGCAGGCCAAGGCACAATTCTCCCAGCTCGATATGCCACCTCGGGAACGAGGTACGACATGGTCGATCGTCAGTTCCTCGATCGGCGGTTGTGCACCGCAGTATTGGCACGTGTGATGATCTCGCTTGTAAATGTTGCGGCGGCTAAACGGGACGTGTGAACCGGGCATTCCTCCATACCGAGCCAATACAACAACTTCGGGAATGCGGAGCTCAAATGTGACGGCACGCACTCGCTGCTCGGTCTCGAAAGGATTTAGCAATGACCAGTCGGCCCAGTCATACGTCTGAAAGTCATCCGGATCGACAACGCGAACGGTCCCACTGTACAACATCACCAGGGCGCGAGCCACCGTCGCAACATGGATCGGCTGCCAGTTGCGATTCAACACCAGGGCAGGACGCTGAAGGACCGTCTGTGACATCTGCCACCTCCCGGAGGCGCAGCAAGGCATTCTGTCTTGCCGTCAAGATTTGTTGACGAGCATGGACCGCGATGTTAGGCACCGTGATGTTAGGCTTTGTCTCAAAACCCGGAGAAGCCGTGTTTCCGGGAGGGCGAAGC
>JAJSAJ010000772.1 GCA_024274855.1 Planctomycetota bacterium
AGCTGGTCTTCCCGACCGACGACGTCGAAGCAAGGCCACCCATCGATTTGGCACAGGGCCGCTGCTTCTTCGATGTCGGGTTGGCCTGTTCGCATACGAACTTGAGCAGCGCCGACGCCGATGTCGCGTTCTTGATGCGTTCGTCGCCGTTTGGTGGCTCAAGTCACGCGTACGCCGACCAGAACACCTATGTGCTCGACGCTTTCGGCCAACCGCTGATTATCGCTTCCGGCTATTACCAGCTGTACGGCTGCCCGCATCATGTGCAATGGACCCGAAAGACACAAGCGTCCAATTCAATTCTGGTTGACGGGAAAGGGCAGGAGCGTTCTTGGAACGCGAAAGGCCGAATTACGACGTTTGCCACGACAATCGGCGCGGACTACATGGTCGCTGACGCGCACGAGGCCTATCCGGGACGGCTTGAGCGTTACGATCGACACGTGCTGTTCCTGCGTCCGATGCACACTGGGGGCAATGCGATGATCGTCATCCGCGATGACGTCGTCGCTCCCAAGCCAGTGACGATCCAGTTTCTGCTGCACGCGTTGCACAAAATGCAAGTTGATGCGAACTCGCAAACTGTAATCGTCCGAAACAACGGTGCCGTATGCCGTGTCGATCTGCTTGCCCCACAATCGCTGACATTTCATCAAGACAATCTATTTACGGCACCGCCCCAAGTGCCGTCTCCAAACCAATGGCACCTGCGAGCAGGAACAACGACGAAGCAAAACAAGACCGAGTCGCTTATCACACTGCAACCAATCCGTCGCGAGTTTGAAAGGAAGTTGATTCAACCAGTGCTGCATCGCGGCCAAGGTGCGATTGGCATCGTCTTGTCGGATGGACCGCGCCGCGTCGTTGCATTGTTTCGCACCGCTCCGAATGCTGACATGATCTCGGTGTGCGGGCTTCGCACCGACGGTGTTGCTGCCAGTGTCACCTGGATCAATGACCGCGTACATGCGACCGCGTTGTTCCGCGGCACGGTGCTGGCTACGGCCGAGGGCTACGACTTGGTGCGGACAGCGGAAAGAAGCAGTTTGAGTGCCGTGCATTCGGCTAACGGTCTGCTTGTGGAGAGTGCGAATGTCAGTGACGTTCATGTTGAACTGGCTACCGAGTATTCCGCGGCGCAGATGATCAGTCCCTCGGGGCCCGCAAAACCGGTTGTGACACAGGATGGCCGGGTCCAATTCGACTTGCCACGCGCACGGGTGATTCGAATCCAAGCACGTGACGACAAAGCGAATCTTCCGAAAGGCACCGAGGCGCTGACGGTTCCGGGATCGGTACCGACACGGTTTCGACGCACGTTCTTTCCTCGCGTCCAACAGACAAAGTTTCAAGCGATGTTTCCTGGCAGACCCGGTATCTGGCGGCTGACGATTCAAGTCGGTGCACGTGGTGGGACTGGTGGCGAGATTCAGGTATGTGCGGGTGGTACTTCGACGACGGCCCGGCTTGCATCGGGCCAAGACCGCACGCTTACAATCCCCGCCTGTTCGTTCGCTCGAAACGATCCTGTTGTCGTAATCTGGACGGCGGCGACAGGTGGGCGGCTGCAACTGCGTTCGGCGACGGCCGAGCGTGCGGTTGGCACGAACCTGATTCCGAACGGTTCGTTCGAAGACGTTACCGATGGAGTGCCGACGGGTTGTCGACCCGGGACGATTACCGGCGGCGCAAAATACCGGATTGAATCAGCGGCGAACGACTTTGTCGGCCGGCAGCCAGATGACGGCAAGCGTTGCATAAGAGTGGTCTCCAACACCGTGACCGACGGCGATTTTGGTGTGACACTAAAGTGGCCGGGTGTATGTCCAACCTCATACGACCGGCGTTTTCGACTAACTTGCCGCGTCTTCACAGACGCCAGTAGTGTGGCCGGCGTGCAAGTCACCAGTGCGAATTGGATCTTTTGTCAAACGACGCCACGCGTCTGCAGTCCAAAGAAGTGGACGTTGTCGAAGCGCGAGTTCGTCTTACCTGCGGGTGAGAACTTGAGCCACGTGCGGCTGCACATGTCGGCCAAGAGGATCGGGGCCGTGTTGTATGTCGACAGTATTTCGCTGGTCGAGTTGCCTCGCTCGGCGCCGAGCAAGGCACTTGGACTGAAAAACGAAAACGGCAAGTCCCACAACTAGAACAGACAGCAGGTCAAGAGCGCTCCGGCGACCGGTTTGCCCGAAGGGATTCCGGTAACACACGGCGGCGTTTGCGGGCCAACACTTTCTGAAAACGCGTCAGCATGCAGTGTCCGCGTTTCAGAAATCGAGATGATGTCCCCTTGCCATCCGTGGGCCCGTATTACCTGCCCTACCCTTCTGTGATCCGTGGAATCGATTCCATCGGCTGGTGGTGAAAGAGGCAATGCGACGAGCGGGAGCTTGAGCCGTTTATGGGCGAGTCAAAGTGTGAAGAAG
>JAJSAJ010000773.1 GCA_024274855.1 Planctomycetota bacterium
ACGGCCTTGTGCCGTTGGTGAGCGAGTCTATTGAGCTAAGGCCGGCATGTCATGCCGACGGCCGCACATGCTTCTTAGCTCGAGAGACTTATTCACCCATGGGACAAGCCCATGAGGGCCTTCGACCAACGCGTTCTCCATTTGGCTAAAGTGTAACGTCATTTGTCAGTGGAAAGAGTATGACCCCGCTGCGCTGTCTCTCTCGAGGATAAATGAGTAATGTCAAATGACGAATGATAAATCGGGCGTGTGGACAATCGGGAAAAACTCCGGCGCTAACGCGATGGCAGACGAAACCTCCGTGAACGACTACCTTTTTCCACGCAATTCCACTCTGCCATCGTTCGGCCAAGCTTCTCTCTGATTCGTCGTGTCACTTGGCACGTCGTCACGTGGTGGAGGACGCGCCTTTCCTGGCGGAACGTCTGGCCGCTTTTGCCTTGGGTGATATTTTCTTTTTCCCCGCACGGCTTGTTGTCTTCGCGCGTGCCGTCTTCTTTGCCGATTGTTTCCCTGTACGTTTCTTAACCGCACCAGTGCCGTTGGAGTGTTTCTTCACGGCTTTCTTTTTCGTTGTCTGTTTCGCCCGAACCTTTTTGGTAATTGTCTTTTTTGTGATCACCTTTTTGGTAGCCTTCTTTTTGGCTCTCTTCTTACGGGGCGTTTTCTTGGCGACCACCTTCTTCCTTACCTTGCTGGCAGCTTTTTTCTTGGTCGTGCTCTCTCCACCGGTCTTGGATTCCGACGTTTTCCCGATCGTCGTCCGAACCACCTTCTTCGTTCGGACCTTCGGCCTGCTTTTTGTTTTGGGTTTCCGCTCGCTCACGGTTTTGCGGCGAGTGCGTTTCGGTTTCGAGACCTTGCCGTCATCACTTTCCGCCGTGGGATCAATCTCAATTCCAAAAACATCGGCCAGATCGTTCGACGCGACCGTTGGTCGTCGTCCTCCACGTCCGGTGGCGCCCGCAACTGCCTGATCGACACGCGTATCGATCAGTTGGTCATGTTTGACGCCACGGAGCAGAAAAAGCAACTCGGGGCTTTCGTCCAGCCGCGCCCCCACGCCGTAGAGAACGGCTGCCAGGTGCTTGCAAAGGTACGCCCAATCGGGACAGTTACAGCCGAGTTCGATCTCTGAAGATGTCGGAAAGAGACCGTCATCAGGATCGGTGACCGTTTCCATCACATGCGTTGAGAGTTTGCCCTGCAACAGTTCGATCAGCGAGCCAATCTGTCCCGCACACCGGCGTTTAACACGTTCCCACTTCGCTTTGGGAAGCGTTTTGATCTTGATATTGATTTTATACAGGGACGAGCCGCTGACGATCGCGGCGATCCGGCCTTTGCTGATCTCCAAATGGCAGACCGAGCCATTACGAACATAAGTGCGTCCGCGAGGAAGCCGATTGTCAAAATCGCCAAGTGATTCCATCTGGTCGCACCAGGCTTTGCCCCAAAACGTCTTAACGATCGTACGACCTTCGATGGTCACCGGCTGAATAGTGAGGCCCTTCTTACGGAGTTTGGCCATGCTCTGTCGCGCATCACTTCGCCGCTTGGCCACCGGAACGTAGGGACGCCATCTGTATCCATAGTACGCCATCATCGTTTCTCCTTACCGTGCCCGTGACGCTCTCTCATGCCATCGCCTTGTTGACATCCAACGCCACTAGATCCATCAACTGCTGGTCGGTCATTTCGGTGAGCATTTTCTCCGCACCGCTTTCGAGCACATCTTCAGCGAGCGACTTTTTTTCTTCGATTATCTTGTCGATGTGCTCTTCTATCGTACCGCGACAAACGAATTTATGCACAAGCACGTTGCGGTGTTGGCCGATACGAAAAGCTCGATCGGTCGCCTGATTCTCGACCGCCGGGTTCCACCAGCGGTCGAAATGGATGACGTGGGACGCCGCAGTCAAGTTCAGGCCGGTACCACCCGCCTTGAGTGACAGCACAAAGAACGGTGGTCCATCCTCGCGTTGAAAGTCGTTCACCAACCGTTGTCGTTTTCGAACAGCTGTTCCACCATGCAACACCACCCCAGGACGCCCGAAAGTACTTTCCAACGCCGAACGAATCGGATCGGTCATCTCCCGGAATTGCGTGAAAACGAGCACCTTCTCCTGTCGAGACGCGATCTCCGTGCAAATCTCGTTCAGACGACTGAACTTGCCGCTATCTGTCGGCCGGTACTCAGCGTCCCCGGTAAGCTGGCTCGGATGATTGCAGATCTGTTTGAATCGCATCAGATAGGCCAGGATCAATCCGCGGCGTTTCATACCGTCCAGGCCCTTCATCAGGCGGGCCATCTCTCGTACGGATTTCTCGTATAAAGCTGCTTGCCGTTTTGTCAGTCCACAGTAGGCCTTGACCTCGGACTTGTCCGGCAGATCAGAAATAATCGTCTTGTCCGTTTTCAGACGCCGGAGGATATAGGGACTGACGAGATTTCGCAAGGCAGTGTATCGATCGTGCTCGCGGGCTTCAAGCACTTTAACGAACTTCTTGAATGTCGCGGCCGTACCGAGCAGTCCTGGACAGAGAAAATCGAAGATAGACCAAAGGTCGGACAGACGATTCTCGACCGGAGTTCCCGTCAGAGCCACGCGCGCATTCGACTTGAGTTGCTTCACCGCGCGTGTTTGCCGTGTCGTCGGATTCTTGATTGCCTGAGCCTCGTCAATCACGACCAAATTCCACGGGACATCCTTAAGCCACCGCTGACGCTGTAGCATCCCGTAGGTTGTCAAAACCACATCGACACCTCGGAGCGCCTTTTCGGGTGACTCGACCATCTCTGCAAGTGTCGCTTTTTCGCTCTCCGAAGGATGGACGAAGATCGGGACGAGCGACGGCGCAAAACGCTCGATTTCCGCTTTCCAATTGGCCAGCAGCGATGCGGGCAAAATCAGCAGCGAAGGCAGCCTGTCCGCCTTTTTTCTTTTTTTCTGCTGCTTGATCAGAATCAGCAGCGCCAGGACCTTAATCGTTTTCCCCAATCCCATGTCATCGGCCAGACACGCGCCGAGCCCAAGTCGCGTCAGGAGCCATAGCCATTGGACCCCCTTTGTCTGATAGTCACGAAGGACCGCACGCAATTCCTCTCCCGGATTGGCATTACTGTCGCCGCCTGAGTCCCGAAGTTCCGCCAACGTCTTTTCCAGCCATCGACCGGCTCGGACGCTGGACCACTCGGCCTGGTCGCCAATGACGCCGTCACGGTCTTTAAGATCCGCGGGCGCTCCAGACAATAGCCGCATCCCTTCAATGAACGATATTGCGCCGTCTTCAGAAACCTGCTTGACTCTCTGCCAATGCTCAAGCGTTGCAGCCAGCTTTTCACGATCAACCTCAACCCACTGCCCCTTGATCAATACAAGCCCGTCGTCGCCCGCAAGCAGTTCCTGCCATTCCGATTCGGTGATTGACTGGTCTCCCACAGCCAGTGAGATGTCAAAATCCAACATGGTACTCGCGTCAAGCACGCTCTTTCGTTGATCGCCGATCGTCACGTTCACTTGCGGACGAGGCCGCTTTTTCCACCAATCGGGCATCCGAACGACAAGACCACACTGTTTGCAAACCGGTATCTCCTTGAGAAATCGGAAGGCTTCTTCGGGGGTCCATGCCAGCGGGTGAAAGATATCCCCCGTTTAAAGCAATTCGCGAACAAGTTCGCTCTTTTCCGATGCCTGCTGGACGGGAAAAAGAAGTCGCAACAGTGCTTTCTTGTTCCTCGCCCCAGCATACTGCTCCAAGGCCCTACTGAGTGGCAGATGCTTGGCGCGTGCCGATTGCGATAAACCCGGCACGTACGTCGCAAGGAACGCAAACGGATACAACGCGTCGCGTTTGTTCTCGGCTAAATGAAAACATACGCGTCCAACCTGACGCCAAAGAGGCGCATGCTTCGCAAGAAACCCGGGTACCCCGTCCGTTCGCTCGCGAACTTCGCTGCGAACCCAGGTGTCGATGTCCCGCCACATCCCCTCCAGCATGTCGACCACAAGGTACTCCGCACCGACCATCGGCGGGGCACTTCGAATCAGTGCGGAAAGCGTCTCATGGTCGGGTGGATCGATCGGATTGAAAGTTGACTCGGCCGATTCCGGAATATGACACAGTTCGGTGAGATAGAGTGAGGCAAACTCGCGCCAGAAGCCAAGTTCAGGTGGCAAGGACGCGACGTCTGCCTGCGCCGCCAGCGCAAATAGTCCCTTCGGCATTGAACTGGCAAGCGTTCGAAAGACCTTCACGATACTCGGGTCCGACACCGAGCTCGATGCCGAATCATCGCTCCGCTCGTGAACAACAAGACGACCTGATGGCAAAATGTGTAGATCGAAACCCATAAACACCCCAAGAACACAAGACAACCAAACAACCTCATTGCCGCCATTCTATTGCGTTCACGCAAAACGGCACAAGCCATGATATCCGAACGGACGCTGGTTGTTGCCGGTCTCTCTCGAAAGAGACGCCTTCAGGAAGCGGATGCCGCGGATTTGGTGCGGGACGTATTCGCTTTGCTCTTGGAAAAACTACCCCAGTTCCGTCATGATGGTGTGAGCAGTTTTCGCAGCTGGCTGCAAACCGTGACCATGAACAAATGGCGGGAGAAAGAGGGGAACACTAATCACCACTTATCTTCACTAATTCAGACTAAATGAACTCCAGCGGCATACTGAAGATTCAAGCGATCGCTCTGAACAGACGTTCCATTCTCCGATGGCAGATACCCGATGCTAAACGGCGGCGGCGATCGGAACCAGCTGGACCGGCTTCACTAGTACAACGAGGGTAGCAACGTGCGTTCGTTGGAGCTTTTCAAGGAGCTTGCCCCACAACGCAGGAACCTGATCGATCGTTGAAATAACGACGTGAGTGGATCGACTCTTATGTCTATCACCTGGACTTTCAGGCGACCGGTACCTGTAAAAAACACGGGTCTTCCGGGAAACTAGTGGGTAGATTCATCAATGGTGGCAACTCGGCGGCGGCACGAGGAACCTCCGCTCGGGCTCGACGGAAGGGGCTCACGGAACCCACTATTCAGTTGGTTCGGTGCCTCCTGAGAGTAGACAACAATTCGACATCGAGATTGCACAACCCTCAAAACACGCAAAAACGCCTAGAAACAAGGACCAAACGCTCCGCGACCGTAAAT
>JAJSAJ010000058.1 GCA_024274855.1 Planctomycetota bacterium
AAACCGGTCCCCAAAGCGCGCGTCCTTTCAGCGGCCAGCGTTTGTCTGCTTCGAGGCTCGGCAGTTTGTGGGCCTGCAGGGCGTCTCCTTTGTCGGACCGAGTGGCCGCGAAGAGGGTATCGGCGACGCTTGCCAACGGACGGATCAGGGGATCGGCGGTTTCAACACTGTTCAGCTCGACCAGAAACGGCTCGGGCTTCTCCTTGATGCCGACTCGATACAAACGCTGGCGATTGTCGGCAATGACGAACTGCTTACCGTCCTGCAACACAACCGGTCCGATCCAGGTTGTTGTGGTTCCGGCGGGAAGTTCCGGCTGAAACGGATGTGACTTTTCCGCGCCGATGGTGTTGTCCAGCCAGGCTACCTGACCGGTACGAAGCGGAATGAGCATTCCGGCTCCGAAGGCCGTTGGTGGGCCATCCGCGTCCCCAGGTGGTACAATCAGTGGCAGGATGGCCAGTGTGGGGGGCGTGCCTTTCATGCCGTAGGAGACCAGTTGTGTGTACCCTTGGGAACCCGATAACAACCATCGCTGTGGGGCAACCTTGGCCGCTCGGGACAGAATCACCGTCTGCAGGTCGTCTTTGGACGCGGAGTTTTGAGCGTGATTCAAGACGTTATGTTTCCACACGTCGGCGGTGATTCGGAACAGACGGCCTCGGCCGGTAACGCAGTCGAGCGTATCGCCTTGCACGATCGTCTGAAGAATCGGAATGGAGACTTCCGTCTGCCAGACAGGGTCTTTTCCCTGGACCCGTGTCGCCGCGACGACAACTACACGCGAGCCTTTGCGTTGCCGAACCGAGATGACCAGGTCTCGCACCAGTTGGATTGGGGCGACGTAGACATCCTCCACGCCGGTGACCCATTCCGCGGGCAGCTTGCCGGTGGCTGCCTGGACTTGATACTTCGAGAACCGATTGTTTCCGATCCAGATATAGCCATGGTCCATTCTTGCATAGCTCAGCATCGGAGTCTCGGACGTGGCATTGTGGCGCGCGGTGACGGTCAGTGGAGTTCCCGTTTCGCTATTCGGGTCGACATCATACAGTTCAATGGCCCGCCGGTCGGTCAGCAGCAGCACTCGGCGGCGCCCGACAATTGGGGGTCGCAGCACGCGGCCTCGCAGGCGGATGGACTTCTGAGCCGTCTTTAGATGCAGTCCGTTTTTATCGGTGCCGATGATGTGGACTTTAGCATAGTCGGGTCCGTTTTCGACAACGATCAGGTATCCGAGCGCCATGACGGGCGGGACCATGATCGTGCCCGGTTTGTGGCCGATGTAGAAAACCTCTTTGCACTCGAGTGATTCGGCCGCCAGCACGTACAGGTTGTCATGTTCGCCCGGTTGGTAGATGAAGGGGCGTCTGCCGCCATCGCCGGGCGGGACTTCGAGTTTCTGGGGCAGGATGACGCGACGTGCCGACTCACCCGACTTGGGGTCGACCGCCAGCAATTTGCCGCTTGGGGTGGCTACGTAAATAGCCTTGTCGGTGACGACCGGGGCGAGCAGTGGTTGGCTGATCGGCAGGCGCCAAACGAGTTT
>JAJSAJ010000774.1 GCA_024274855.1 Planctomycetota bacterium
CTGAAAGTGCACGCATGTGTCACTCGTGCCGAGTCCTTCGCTACCAACGGTCGATTGGTTGTTGAAGGAGCGGCAGTTGTCGCAGATGACCTGTAATGCCCACAGTTGTCCGCGATCTAGTTCTTGCACGGTGCTGGTTGCTTCATGGAACGCTTGTTTCCGGCGGCAAGGATCGCCACATTATCCTTTGGGACACAGAGAACGGCAAGCCAATGCGGACGCTAAGAGGTCATCTGGACGAAGTGGTCGCCGTGGCATGCTCCGCGGACGGTGGCTTGATCGCATCGGCCAGTGCGGACAAATCCGTTCTCGTATGGGAGCGGTCTCCCGTGGCGGCTGCAGCAGCTGAAGAGCTTCGTGCCATTCACGCCGTAAGCACAGGCCATGAGTCAGTCTTGCTACTCAAGCAAAACGGGCAGGTGATAGCCAAGAGCGTCAGTACAGGAGAGGAATCCATGGTGGCCGACACTGGTGTGGGAACCTATCAAATTGCGTCGTCTTCGGACGGAAAGAGAATGGCCAGCGTGAACGCTCGTTCTGGTATTCGGCAATATGACCTAGAAACAGGTGAGGCTTTGGAGCTTTACTGGAAACTTCCGGGAGCGGTGTCAGCGATCCGGTTCCATCCCGATGGTAAACGGCTGGCATGGGTTGGCGAGTTTAACGACATCATATTGTCAAACGGCGAGGTTAGAGTATGGGAACCAACGCGAGGTTTTGAACTTGCGACACTCGATGGCCCGAAGGCTCGGATTACGTCGCTTGCCTTTTGCGATAACGGTTCCCGAATCGTCGCGACCTGTAGAGATGGATCGGCATGGAGCTGATACTGCGGTCATTGATGCCAGGCAAGAGATTCGCGGGCGCTGCTCCCCAGGCGTGGTTCCAGTCCTGGTTTGGCTTGTATTTCAGGTTCCAGGCTTCCCAGGTAATGGTCGTCCCTCCTCTGCTGCGATTGGTTGCTCTGAATCAGGCCGTCCGCGCCGGCTCGATCAATGAGCGTTTTTCACTTCAACGCCTTGTAGCGTGACCTTCGCTAGGTTGTAGCGAACAGTGCCTTGCGGCTGTCTGTCGACCCGCCCATCCTTGAGCTTTTCGCCGAAGTGAATGGTGATGGTTTCCATGGCGTTTTCAGGCGGTATTAGTTGAACGTTGCCAAATGCGACGCGGATTGAGGCCATGCCGCTCGATTCGATTCGGTGTCGGGAGCCATGAAGGTGGTCGTACTGTAGGCATGATCCGTCAGCCCACTTCACTTGCGAGTCGGAGGATTTCTTGGTAGAGCGATTCGGAAACGAAGAATCCAAGACTATCTCGCAACTGGTCGACAAGGGGACGGATAGCCGAAATTAATCCACGTTCTTTCGCGGCAAGCAAGATGCCGAGGGTGCCAGTAACTTGCAGTCCGAACTGTTGCCGGGCGATTTTTCTACCGTCGGCCTCGTCGATCAGAATCGCATCGGCTGCGATCTCACACGCCAATACGATCGCTTCGGCTTCCCCTCGATCGAGCACCGACATCAGATGGTTGACCTGTTCCTTGTCGCTCGTCGGACGGGTCTGTCGTACGACGTATAAGACACTCTGATTTCGGCTTGTTCTTGAGCTGGCTATGACGGCGCACGGCGTTTACGCAAACATTGCGGAGATTGGATAGGCGGTTTGACGAGGGGGGATGGCGAGCCGAAGAAAGGCACGCCGGCGCCGCGGCGTTCTCTGAGGTAAATCCGTAACCGTTCACGGAATGTAGGCCGCCGGTTCGCTTCCAAGGGGTCAGACCCATTTTCGGCGACAAAATGCGTTTGCGTAAATGAACGCTTTCTCCGCCGAAAATTGCGTCAGACCCCAGCGGCGTGAACGGCTACGTAAATCCAGATGGCCTATCGGTTGCTCAGAAGCGAGCGAGATGCGACGACCGCGCGTTCAGAGCACGCGCAAGCGGCGTGTGGTGTTTCGCGAGATGTGAACCATGTGATTTGAACGAGCCTACCGAAAGATGCGTCTGGCGGCGGATATAACTGGAAATAAGACACTCTGGTTTCCGTTGTTCGTACCCTCTACTCGCCCGTGTACATGCGATCCACGGAAAGAGAATTGCACACATTTCGTTTTTCGCTGTGGATTCCGTGAGGAGGTTCGCTCGTATTTGGTGATTTACTTATCGGGTCCGGCTTTTCTCGCATCCCCAGCGAACACAAGCGGCCAATACCCGAGAACACCTTTTCGAAGTTCGCCCGGCGAACGGCGGGGCGTCTTGCGCACCGTGTGAGCGAATCTCCGGCCTCTCGCCACATATTCGCGCGGAACACATCGACACGTTGTGCCAGCCGTTTGCGCCCACCTCGCGTGCCGCTTCCCAGCTACTTACCGCCAGATCCTCCGATCCTGCGTGTGTCTGTCTGCACGCTGGTCACACCAAGCGGATGCTTCGATCCGGCGCGACGGTCCTTCAACGGTGACCCCTCTCACGCACGAATCGCCGCCCAAGAACAAGAGTGTCTTATGGTTTCTTAAACCGGACACTTCCGGATCAGTTCACGGACGCTCGTCCTTGGGGTGATCGTCGAGAATCGTAACGACGCCGGCAACAGTGCGAGAGGACCTAAAACGTCACCGTATAGACCCACCAGCGGCCTTGATGAAAGCGCATATCGAGTTCAATTTTGTCAGCGTCACCCACGACAATGTGTGCGCACCCGTCCTTTTTTCGGATCACGTGCATGCTGGGACTTGGTGCAAGGGCCTGCGTCTCGGCACGTTTGAGTATCAACCCCACAGCTTCACGGTCACCTTGACGCACATGTTTCAACGCCGCCGGCAAATCATGACATCGGATCTTTTCAATAAACTCACTTGCCACGTTCTCCGGAAGTGCGAAAGAGACCTCACTCTTGCTCCGCAGTGCGAAGTGCACCACAGAGCGTCCGCGGTCGGCTTCCGCCGCCACCGCTCTTTTCCCATCCGGTCGTACGCGACCACGTTGTCGCCTATACGAGCGACAATCTCCATGGTCCCATCCCCGTCAAGGTCGCCGGTCCGCACATGACCTACGGGCCCCCGCTGTTTTTCGGGCTGCCAGCGAACGCGCTCAAGACGGTTGCTCGTGAGCCGGTTGCTCGGAAACGGATAGTAGTAGGTGCGCCCCAGATCATATCCATCGCGATGCCATCCAGTAGCGATGCGACTGGGTGGCAAGGAAACTACTTTCCGTATTCGATCACCTCGCCAGTGGACGTCAATCCTAATGGGGCCGATGGAAGCTCCAGTCCGGGTTACCTTCAAGTAATGCCTGCCGACTGTCAAGCGGATGGTGAGATGACCAGAGCCGGCGCGGATCGATTTGCCATCAACAACGACGATCGCGCCCGGTGGGACTTCAAGCGCCAGCATTCCGCTACCGGTCTTGAAGTACAGTAGCATGGAAGCGGCGGCGAGCAACAGGACGGCAAAAACCCCAAGCCAAGTTTTCCATCGCGTTTGGTCCGCTCGATGCAGGTATTGGTCTAGTACTTCCTCCAGTTCTTCGGCCCTCTGGTAGCGGTCATCGGCAACCTTGGCCATTGCTTTGAGACAGATGAACTCGAGCTGTTCCGGGACGGACGGACGGACTTGGCGCGGCTTGGTTGGCGGTGAATCAAGGATATTCCGCAACACGCAATCGACACTGCCTTGGAATGGCAGCTTTCCGGTCAGAAGTTGATAGAAAAGAACCCCCAGACTGTAAATGTCGCTGCGCGCATCGACAGGCTGGCGTTTCACTTGCTCGGGGGACATGTAAGCCGGTGTACCTATCAACGATTCGTGCGAGGACGCGTCAACCTCGCGACAATGCGCCGTCGCCCCCGCAGTTTCGAGTCGAGTGTCGAATGCCGTGGCGCGCGCCAGCCCGAAGTCCATTAGCAGTAGCTGGCCCCCGCCATCAAGCATGATGTTTGATGGTTTCAGATCGCGATGCACGATGTGTTGTGCATGTACCGACTTCAGAGCGAGAGCGACGTTGCGTACGAGTTCCACAGTCTCGTCAGGCGTGAACGAACGTGATTTTAAGAGGTCCGCCAGAGTAGGACCGTCGACCAACGCCATTGCGATGTAAGGAACGCCGTCGATCTGATCGACATCAAAGACGGGGCAGATATTTGGGTGCTGGATCTTCGCGGCCAGCCGTGCCTCGCGAACAAAACGGTCGGCCAGTCTAGTATCGCTCCATTGCGGGATCTTGAGTGCGACATCGCGATCCAAATTCGGATCGTGTGCACGATAGACGACCCCCATGCTGCCGGATCCCAGCACTTCGTCAATTCGATAACGGCCAAACCGCTGCCCGCAGGCAAGCGGTGTCGAACCACCATTTGCCACTGTCGAGTGCACGGAAGGACCCAACGTAGGGCCTCCGTTCGTACCCTCCTCCTGTACTTCCGCAGCCAGTGTCGCCAAGTCTATCTGCTTGGAGATGTGCGGAAATCTAGCAAGAAGCTCTTCTTCGGTCGGAGGAACATCTTCGAACAAGCGTGTTAGACACTCGCTCTTCAGCAGCTCGGCGACAATGTCCGGCTTATGACGCAGCTGAGGCCACTGCTGAAGATACGCTTCAAGCGGTTTCCCTTCATGCACCCGCCACCGATATTCCTGGTCGACTCGGATCAGCTCGAACAGAACACACAAGTGCAGATAACCGTTTTCGGCCGGCACGAAGCGCGCCATGTTCGTGCAAGAATCCGCCTGCCAGGCTCGCTCGAAGCGTTCCAGAATTTCCGCGAGTGTTGCCCAGTTGCGATTGTCCAGTCCGGCGGAAGAAAAGAACTGTCCGGTCATATTTGTTTCCCGTGGGGAAGGGAGGGTTCACAGAATCAGTTGACGAATCCCCACTAATAAGGCCGGAAATCAAGGCAATGCCGACACGTTTTTCAGCGATCACATCATCCTTCTACAACTGATTGCCACGTTTCTTGGTTTCACCGCGGTCTTCTTCCAGCATTGGCAAACAACGGCGTTGCAGCGACGCGAGGCAGAGCCTCAGCGAGATCGGCGGCAACTGGAATCCTACACCGGCGGGCTCGATGGATTGCGCGACGATCTCCGAGTTCTCGTGGCTCAGAAACCGGACCACGCCGTCGCGCTCGACACACTGGTAAAGCGAATTGACACGCTCAGAACACAGTTAGGTTCGGTCTCGGCAATAAAACCCCGTCAAACGGGCCGCCCTGTCGATCCTGCCAATAGCGTGCTGATTCAACAGCAGCTCGGACAATTGCACGACGAAGTGGCGAACCTCACGCCAGCCGATGAGGCGTGTTTCACCGGTCAAGTTGGCCATTCGGCGCCACAAAGAAGAAGTGTGGCGGAAGGACAACCCACCGTATTTGCTATACGGCGTGGGAGCAGGTATCGGTGCCATCGTGGTTCTTGCTTTGGGTTTTCTGCTTGTTCGTGGTACGAGTCGGGAAGGCACGCTGCAAACAGTGTCGCAATCGGTCGATCTACGCCTCACCGGCCAGATCAGGACTCGGCTCGATAAAACAGAAGACCGATGACAAGAGGCATGCGACGGTTCGTCAAGAATCACACTCCGGATCTAACCATTCCTCAGGAGATGCCAGTATGATTACGTTGCAATGCGGGAACTGTGGACGTAGGTTTCGCGCCAAAGACGAGCATGCAGGAAGGACGGTAAAATGCCCGAACTGCGAGGCGCCGATAACAGTGCCTGCTGCTTCATCGGGTGCGCCGACTGACGCTGCCGGATCTCCACAACGATTTCGGCAACCACCGGACGCTGCACAACCACCAGATGCCACACAACCACCAGATGCCACACAACCACAAGTTGCCGTGCAGCCACAGGCTGCTGGGGGGCAGACCATTGTCGTGCAGTTACCGCAACAAAGCGGCGACGCTCATCTGGTCCGCGGAAAATGGAA
>JAJSAJ010000059.1 GCA_024274855.1 Planctomycetota bacterium
AGGGCGGTTCAAATCATGCGTAGCCTGACGTATCTGCAACCGGGTGAGACGATTTCATGCGTCGGGTGCCACGAACCACGTACGACGACTCCGCCGCAAGGATCAGTCGTTCAGGCCCTTGGACGGCCCCCGTCGATCATCCGACCTGGGCCAGACGGCTCGAAACCACTCAGTTACCCACTGCTGGTTCAACCGGTCTTGGACAACCAGTGCGTTCGCTGTCACAACGATAAGAAAGCGGAAGGAAACGTCGTTTTAACCGGCCAGCCCGAGGGGCATTATACGCGATCCTACAACGCACTGGCGCGACGTGTCACGTATTCAGCCTGGGGTGGCCGATCCGGAGACTTTCGTCGCGTGAACAACGAACCGCTCACGAGCCCTGGTTTCTTTGGAGCGATCAGCAGTCCAATAATGAAGCAAATCCTTGATGAAAAGCATTTCGTCAAGCTATCCTCGGACGAAATCGACCGATTGGTAACATGGATGGACTCGAACGTGCTGTTCTATGGCACATTCGATCCAGCCGACCAGGCTCGGCAGCAACGAGGCGAACGGATTGCCGGCCCGAAACTCGAATAGGACATATTGACGCGACGCTGATTGCCACGAGTTTGACGCATCCTACGTGATCAAAGGACCGGGCCAACAATCCACGGAACAAACTCGTCGTCTCCCTGTCCGACTCGCTCACTGCACGTTTTCTTGCCGCTGGCAACGGCCAGAATCTCGTCCAATATCGTCTGCCCGACAGTTGCGATCGATTCGCCTTCAAGGACGACACCTGCGTTCAAATCCATATCTTCTCGCATCCGCCCGTACATCCGCGTATTCGAAGCAACCTTGATTGTCGGCGCCGGTTTGCTGCCGAAACAACTGCCGCGGCCCGTCGTAAACACAACCACATTCGCGCCACCAGCAATCATCCCGGTGACGCTCGGCGGGTCATAGCCCGGCGTATCCATGACAACCAACCCCTTGGCCGTCACCGGTTCCGCATATTGATAGACGTCCACCAAGGCGGTCGATCCACCCTTCGCAATAGCCCCAAGTGATTTTTCCGCGATGGTCGTCAAGCCACCTTCTTTATTGCCAACCGAAGGATTGTTGTTCATCGTGACGCCGAATATGCCGGTGTACCCACGCCACCATTGGATCCGTTCGATCAGTTTTCGAGCGACGTCCTCCGAGATGGCTCGCCGCGTCAAAAGATGCTCCGCGCCGAATATCTCAGGCGTCTCTCCAAGAATCACCGTACCACCACACGCAACAAGATGGTCGGCTGCCATGCCAAGGGCCGGGTTCGCTGTGATACCTGACGCAGCATCCGATCCACCGCACTCCGTCGCTAACACAATCTGACTGGCCGGACACGTTTCACGCTGAAACGCATTGACTCGCGGAAGCAACTCGGCCACTTTCTGGATACCGGCTTCGACTGTCTTCCTCGTACCACCCAACTCTTGAATTGTCAACACGGGGGGGCGGTGCTCCGTATTCCGCAGTCCGCCATGCGTGCTGATCGAAACAAGTCGATGCTGATCGATCAGATAAGAAATATCAGCCTGCTCACACCCCAGTCCAACAAGCAGATAGCCACCAATGTTCGGACTCTGGGCGAATCCAGCAAGAACACGATTCAGCATCTCGTGCCCGATGCCGCCGAATTGCATTCCGCAGCCACCCTGGTGCACGCAACTGATAACACCATCGACATTTGGAAACTCTCGCAGCCTATCGGGATCGAAATATCGAGCGATCGCTCGGCTGACCGAAGCCGAACAGTTCACGGAGGAAATAACCCCGATGTAGTTCCGTGTACCGACGCGCCCACTAGCACGTCGGTATCCCCGAAACGTACGCCCATCCACGCACTGCGGCGCCGGCGGCACGTCGGTTGCCAATGCACATTGATTCTCGGTTGGCATGAATTGCATGTTGTGCACATGCACCCATTGGCCAGGTCCGATATCCTCGGTCGCTGTTCCAATAACCTCGCCGTACTTGATCACCGACGAGCCCTTCTAGATCGGCTGATTGGCTATCTTATGGCCCATTCGAACCAATTCGGTAAGCCTCATCGAACATAGACCGTCTTCGATCCGTATATCCGCGTCAAGATCCATAAGCGCAACGCTTACATTGTCCACCTTGTTCAGGCGAATCGATTGATGCTCGTTGATTTCAGCCATGCAAGCCTCCTGCCGAGCCGTTCTGGCGTAACTGTTCACGGCGAGAGTGCGTGGA
>JAJSAJ010000775.1 GCA_024274855.1 Planctomycetota bacterium
TAGTGGGTTCCGTGAGCCCCTTCCGCCTTCGCCTTCGCATCGGCCCTCGCCCAGCGTTTCTGGGGGCGATGCGAAGGTGATGGTGGTAGGGGCGGCCCCTTTCGTCGAGCCCGAGCGGAGGTTCCTCGTGCCGCTGTTTGGTTGCACCATTGATGAATCTACCCACTAGTTTCCTGGAAGACCCAAAAAAGAAACACAATGCACGCGCCACGACGCCCGTCACACCCGAAATGGACAAAGGCCTTTACGCTGATCGAATTGGTCGTTGTCGTCCTGATTGTTGGGATCATCGCCGCAGTCGCGGCGCCGAAGATGTTTGACGCAGCGGATCGGGCCAGAGAATCCTCGGCGGCACAGGTCGGCTCCATCGTTCGCGAACAGATCGACCTGCACTACGCCACCAAGGGCGTCTACCCCGAAACACTCGACGAACTTCCCTTTCGTGGAACTTTACAAAACCCGTACGATACGGACAATCCAAAGTTTGCCTATGTGGGCAGCGCGTCGAATAAACTGTATCCGACCTACAAGACACTCATCAACCGCAGCGCATCTTGGTACAACAAGGCGAATGGTCGATTCGCTCTACGTGTACCTGCTCAGGCAAGCGACAAAGAAACGCTGGCTCTGTTCAATCGAGTGAACAATACTGCGATCACCTCGCTGAACCAGATTCGGTGACCGGCTGCGCACGCTCGTGGCAACGTCATCAACTGAATGCAAGCTGTCTATTCTCTCAAATTGTCCCCAATATTCACCAGGGACATTCGAATGAGGTACGAGGGTGTCGCGCCGCTTGCCGGCAACGGTTGTCGACACGCGAATGATCGTCACAGCAAGTTCGGACGCACGCAGCGTACTGCGGGTGTCAAGTGGGTTGTGGCCCTGCCACGTTCGGTTCTTGCCAGGGAAAGTCGAGCGTCCATGGGTAAAAGAAGGTTCTGGACGGAACCATGGCGACCGTTCAAAATGACTGCGGGCAGGACACGCTACGGGTGAGAATGGAACCGATTGACGCCGATCTTTCCGAGATACCTGGTATTGAACATGTCACCGATTTCGGACAGCTCCAGGAACTGCGTATCGGCCCGCACGGCGACACTCAGGAGGTGCTTCGGACGCTCATGCAACGCGGTCGCGTTGCCCATTTCGAACTCGCCCGACCATCGCAGTCGGCGCGGCCGTTAGCGACCTAAAGGAATCACAGAGCATGTTGATGCCGGTTATGATCTTGATCATGCTACCGTTTTTTGTTTTGAGCAGTGTTTTGGAAGCACCAACGGCAACGTTTTCCGTCGTGGTTTCGCTGATCCCACCCGCCACCCCGATGCTGATGTTGCTGAGACAAGGGATTCCGCCGGGTGTTCCGATCTGGCAGCCAATTCTTGGGATCGCTGGCGTGCTGGTGACAACCCTATTGATTATCTTCGCCGCCGGGCGTATCTTTCGGGTTGGCATCCTGATGCACGGGAAAGGGGCGAAGTTCAGCGATATGGCGAGTTGGGCGCTGCGAGGTTGATGGCCCGTTGCGTCAGGTGCCAACAAGCACATTTTTTTGGCGGTGAGAACCCGTGAACACGTTGCAGATTGACACGCGGATTGCTCGAGCCGCCGAGGCGATCGCAGCAGCCGAAGGGATCGTCATCGGTGCCGGGGCCGGCATGGGCGTCGATTCGGGCCTTCCTGATTTTCGCGGGGATCAGGGATTCTGGAACGCCTATCCACCATTTCGCGGAAAACAGTTTCCAGAAATATCCAACCCAATCTGGTTCAGGCGAGATCCGGCACAAGCGTGGGGGTTCTTCGGACACCGATTGAACCTCTACCGCGCAACAGCACCTCACGCGGGGTTTAACATCATGCGACGTTGGTCGGAAGCTCGCCCCTGTGGCTGTTTTGTTTTCACGAGCAATGTGGATGGGCATTTTCAGCGGGCAGGATTCTCGGAAGACCACATCGTGGAATGCCACGGCTCAATCCACTACTTACAATGTTCCAGACCGTGCGGAACAAGTATTTGGTCCGCCGATTCGATCAACGTTGTGGTAGACGACCGGACGATACGTGCCGTCTCGGAATTGCCGACCTGCACGGAATGTGCTTCACTGGCTCGACCGAATATCCTCATGTTTAGCGACTTCGACTGGATCTCACAACGCTGGCAACAACAGCAACGCACGTATGCTAGATGGTTGAACGAGCATCGAGGCAAAGAATTAGCGATTATCGAGTTCGGTGCGGGCCATGCCGTGCTGACTGTTCGCAATGAGTGTGAACAGTTGCCTGGTAAACTCATCCGTGTGAACCCGCGAGATTGCCAGGTCCCAGCCAGTGCAATCTCCATTCCGCTCGGGGCAAGAGAAGCCATTCAGCGGATTGACGCGTTGTTGTAGCATGCAGCGAGTGGCACAAAGACGCGGCGATCGGCACCGCCCCGGCCGAAAACGCTACCATCTTCTCCAGGAAGATGCTAAGCTGGTTTGTTACTAACGAGACCGACGTTCCAATGCGGCAAATCCGTCGAAGGAGACCCGGCCGCGCTCATTGCGTACCCCAGACTGCATGGCTACGATAAGACACCGTTGAGTCGTAACCGTTCACGGCGAGAGTGCGTGGAGGGGGCATTTGTCATTTGTCA
>JAJSAJ010000776.1 GCA_024274855.1 Planctomycetota bacterium
AAGCCGGAAGCGAAGCCCGCGCCCAAACCGGAGAGCAAACCGGCTCCGAAACCAGAGCCGAAGCCGGAAGCGAAGCCCGCGCCCAAACCGGAAAAGAAAACGGACGGTGCGAAGTGACATCGGCTCGGTCGAGCTGACTGCGGCGCAAACACGTTCGCCGGCCTTGATCGTAACGTGGTCCAGGTAGGTCCCGCTTGCCGAGCGGGACATGGCGTAATCCAGGACGCTACAAGAGGTTTGGAACTGCAGCCGGAACCTGTTTGCCTGCTGCTGGACCGGATTGCGATCACTGCCACGTTCGCCCATTGCAGGCTTGTCCAGAACTCGGACGCCCGGCAGCTATCTGCCGCGGCGTCTTTTTGGGTACGTGGGAGGGCGAAGCTGGCGCTGAGCCGGAACGGCCCCGAGAATTTCGCGATTTTGCGGTTCGCTTGGAGACGCCCCCTCCCAATTTCGGGGAACGCTCCAGGACGTGCTGTCGTGAGAGTCTCCAGCGACAAGCGATTATGCGCACTAAGATTCGCCAATCAATAACTGTGGCCCGCTTCCGCGTACAGACCCCCATGGGCTCGCCCCATGGGTGAATCAGTCTCGCAGCTAAGGAGGATCGCCGCAAGAACGCCCCCCAGTAAACACGACAATAATTGATTCGCCGGCACTAAGCTGGCCGATTCTTCAGCAGCGTCACGAGGAAGCACCGTGTCTGTTCCGCAATGCTCGGGCTTGTGCTTTCACGGGGTCCGGCAACGTTCAGAACGGCGATGCGATTGTCACGAAGCCACCGAGCCACATCCCTGACGTTCGGCACAGTGACTAAGTCGGCCAGAAAAAGAGGTTTCCTATACTGTTTCGCAAACCGTGCGGTCAAAGCCGTTCCGCCGGTGACGCTATTCCGATAGAGAATCAATGTCCCATCGGAGTCACGCACGTTCAGCTCGGTACGTACCGGATACTCGGATGAGTCAGTCTCCTGCAGCTGATAGGAGTCGGGAATCGGCCCATCTTCTGCCAGTCGGCCACGTGGGCACCAGCCACCGTGTTGGATCCCGAGTGCGATGGCCGCATCAAGGGCTCCGCGGTCCACGCCTGATTGACCACCCGAGACAACGCGTCGTACAAGATTGTGTGTCTCTGAATCATTCATGGGGTTATCGTAGTGCGTGACTGGCACGATCATCAACCGGCGGCGTTCAGACTCGTTCGGCAACTCGCATTCGAGCACTTCGGCTGCGGCGATTACGAGCGACTTCTTCATCCGACGGTCGAATGGTTTTTCGGGTAATGATGGACAGCCGATCGTCCGAGCGAAACGCATTCTTGACGATCCGGTCTTCCAGCGAGTGAAAGCTGATCACGGCGATGCGGCCACCCGGCGATAGGCGGTCGGGAATGCGGTCGAGGCCCGTTTTCAGTTCATCAAGTTCGCGGTTAACGGCGATACGCAGTGCTTGGAATGTCCGTGTCGCCGGGTCAATACGATGATGCTTACTGCGTGGAACGCACCGACGTACGAGTTGGGCGAGGTCCCGGGCTGTGCGAATGGGGTCCTGGCGTCGCCGGGCGACGATTTCTCGCGCGATTCGGCGGCTGAATCGCTCTTCGCCGTACTCGAAAATAATGGTGGCCAAATGTTCGGCACTTAGCCGCCCCAGCAAGCGCCAAGCGGGTTCTCCCTGAGACGGATCGTATCGCATGTCCAGAGCACCATCCGCATCGTAGCTGAATCCTCGCTCGGAATCTGTCAGCTGATCGCTTGAGAGCCCCAGGTCCAACAAAACGGCATCGGCCCACTGAACGGCGATCGCGTCAAGGACTTCCGGAAGTTCCGAGTAGGTTGAGCAAGCCACATGAATGGGCAGTCCTGCAAGGCTGGTCTCCGCGGCTTTGACAGCGGCCGGGTCGCGGTCGACGGCAATAATGCGACCGCCCGGCTCAATATGCTCGGCAAACAAACGGGTGTGTCCGCCGCCACCCAACGTTCCATCCAAGACCGTTTGCCCCGGCCGAATCGCCAGAAAGTCAAGTACTTCCGTACCGAGAACGGGAATGTGTACGGTGGGCGAGTTGTCCATGGTTTGCAGCCAGCACGACAGACTGCCGTGATTGATGAAGCTAATCGAGGATGCCGAGTCGTTCGCCGTCTCCCGTTGACATTTCTAATAGGTCCCAGCCATTTTGAAACATCCACTCGGAACGTTATTTGCCGGCCAGTTTTCAAGCCGGCGGCCGGCCATAGGAAAAGAAACACGGCCTGCCACGCACTCTGTCGGGGACTTCTGCACTGGGGGGGGCCATGTCCAGAATGGATACAATAGCCGGTGACCGGTGCCAATGCGAGTCACCAGACGCCACTCGTAACCTGGACAGCGACCCGGGACGCATCCATGCGTCCCGTGCGGGTCGTGCCAGCAACAGTCGACGATCGTTGCGGAGGACTGTCGACTGCTGGAGCTCGCCGCTGGAAGCATCCCTGCCTCCAGTCGCACGGCTACACGACAACTCGCGTAAAGCTGCTGGTTGCTCAGTCTGTGGCCGCGGACTGCGGCAACCGGTTTCCGTGCGAGGCGAACTGTCGGACGGACTCTGTTGTTCCCTGGAAACTATCGGGAAACTACCGTTGGGAATTCCAACTCCCGTTGTCGGTAACACGAACTACTCACATTTGATTCAAATCTGTTATTCACGCTCAA
>JAJSAJ010000777.1 GCA_024274855.1 Planctomycetota bacterium
CGTGGTCAAACGACACGGTAATCAGCTGAGCTATTCCGAGAAGATATTGATCGACTTAGGTAAGAAGCATGGTTTCGAGGTGACAGTCAGCAAGGACGGTCGGGTATTCGATGGCGATCACCTGAAGTTTGACGCTTATGCGTTTTACACGTCTGGCGACTTGACGAAAGTTGGGCCCGACAACGCGCCGGCTATGAGCAGCAAAGGGAAGCAGGCGTTGCTCGATGCGGTTCTCGGAGGTAAGGGTTTCATGGCAATCCACGCTGGTTCGGATTCGTTCCATAGTCCGGGTCCGCAGAACGAAAACCAGACCACCCTTGATCCGTATATTGCGATGCTTGGTGGCGAGTTTGTTACGCACGGTGCCCAACAGTCAGCGACCATGACCGTAGTCGATCCGGGATTCCCAGGCATGAAGCCATTGGGGGCGCGGTTTACGATGCATGAAGAGTGGTACGCATTGAAGAACTTCGCGCCCGATCTACATGTCCTGCTGGTCAACGAGACCTTATTGATGAAAGGCGCTCCGTACCGACGACCTCCTTTTCCCGCAACCTGGGCACGTCGCCACGGAAAAGGCAACGTCTTCTACACATCAATGGGGCATCGCGAGGATGTATGGACCAACCCGACGTTTCAGTCCGTATTGTTGGGCGGTCTGAACTGGATAACCGGTCGGACACCAGCGGATGTTCCCGCGAATATCCAGCAGGTGACTCCCGAGGCCCACACCTTGGGCAGGCCGAAGAAATGATTTCGTAACACTTTAGCCAAATGGAGAACGCGCGTTGGTCGAAGGACCCCCATGGGCTTGTCCCATGGGTGAATAAGTCTCTCGAGCTAAAAAGCATGTGATGAAACCCCCTTTCCGCTCCCTCCCCGCCGCCTTTGGCGGCGGGGAGGGAGCGGCCGTCGGCATCCCATGCCGGCCTTAGCCCAATAGACTCGCTCACAAACGGCACAAGGCCGTTGGGGTCGATCAGCCGAAAAAACAGCAGCGAAATACAAATCCTACTGCAGACGACTAAACAGGTACATGATTTCTATTGTCTTGACGCGAATTGAGTTCGGACGTTGAGTTCACATTGATAACGGTTACTCACAAAGCAACAAATAGTCACAAGGAGAAATTGATGGCGCAACGACCCTTGAATGTTGGATTGATTGGTGGCGGTGCGGGCGCGTTTATCGTGCAACCTCACCAGAGAGCGATCTTTTTTGACGGAACGCGCCGAGTGACTGCGGCTGCGCTGCACCCGAATCCGGAAATCGCGATGAAAGAGGCTGAAATCTGGCCCTATCCGATTACCGGATACACCAGTTATGACGAGATGATCGAGCAGGAGGCGAAGAAACCGCTAGGCGAACGTATCGATTACGTCCTGATCGTCACGCCGAACCATGTCCATTTTGATCCGGCCATGAAAGCCATCAAAGCAGGGATCCCTGTCTTTTGCGAAAAGCCGCTAACTGTCACGCTCGACGAGTCTGACAAACTGGTCCAGGCTGTTGCCGCCGCCAAGATCCCGTTTTGCGTCTCCCACACCTATCTGGGCCACTGGACCAGTCGGTTCGCCCGGTTCATCGTCCAGAGTGGTTTGCTGGGCGAGGTGCGATGGGTCGATTCGTATTACATCCAGGGCTGGCTGGCCGACCGTGCGGAAGATCAAGGAGTGATGCAGGCCGAGTGGCGCGTGGATCCCAAGCAGGCCGGTGCAAGTTGTTGTGGCGGTGATATCGGCACGCATGCGCTGATGCAATTGCGATACGTTACGGGACTCGATGTCGTCAGCGTCCAGGCCCATCTCGAAACGTTTGTTGAAGGTCGCCAGTTGGACGATCATTTCACGACCTATTGCAAGCTGTCTAACGGCGGTAAGGCGCTGGTTCGGGCGTCACAGATTTCGATCGGCCACAAGAATGATCTCGGAATTGAAGTGAATGGAACCAAGGGCTCGCTGTTGTGGCGTCAGGAGTTTCCGGAAGAAGTGACCATTCTGTTGCCGGGACAACCAGACCGGACCTATTTCCGCGGGTCTGTCGGTCCGAATGATGGATTCCTGGGCGATCTTCCCGAGCAATTGATGGCCGAGCCGACCATTCCGCCAGGGCATCCCGAAGCATTCCACGACGCGTTCGCTCGATTGCATCGCTGTTTCGAACAGGACGTACGTGCGTACCAGGATGGGAAACCATTTGATTGCGACGGCAGCCAGTACGCCAATGTCGAGGATGGCCGAATGGGAATCGCCTTCGTCGCCGCGGCTGTTGCAAGCTCCGAGCAATCGGGCGCGTGGGTCGATTTCAAATAACATGTGAACTCCCGGGCGAGGATTCGGAGGTTTCCACCGCGAAAGATCTTGACGACTCGAGCATGCGACTGCGTCACTGTACGGACCGCCAGCCAGATTCGCCCCCAAACGAGTCTGGCTGGCGGCGTCGGATTACTTCGACCGTTTTACAAATCGTTGGTGAGCTTGTGGCTGGTTCGGCGGTCCCCTTCGATGAGCGGCAGGTTACCGCCCTGCCATGTCTAACGCACGGACACTTTTCGGGAATCCGGAACCGGGTGGAAATCACTCGCGTTACCGGCTCCGTATCCAGATATATTCCGGAAAGCAACAGATCGCACCGTCTGTCCGATTGCATGTTGCGCGTATTTCCGTGTTTTAACAACTTTGACGGACTCAAGAGGATTGGGGCTCGATGAACCATGCATCCGACAGCGGGACGCCAAGGCCGGATGAGCAGGACGGTGCCGCGCCTCTGCCACTCGCCATTCCAGGCATGCACGAACAGATTGTGATGCATGTCGTGGCTTGCGCGCCCCCATCAACTCATCCGCGCGCGGTCGACATCGGTGCTGGGCAAGGGGCATTTGCGAGACAGTTGCTGCAAGCGGGTTACCAGGTCGACGCTTGTGATCTGTTCCCGGAGATGTTTCGTTGTGAGGGCGTCACCTGCCGTTTCGCGGATTTGCACGAGCCGCTGCCGTTTGAGTCCGACCAGTTCGACTTGGCGGTATCGATTGAAGTTGTTGAGCACTTGGAGAGCCAGCTTCGTTTCTTCAAGGAGGTACATCGGGTACTTAAACCGGAAGGCACATTTATCTTCACAACGCCCAACATCGCATCCCTCAAATCCAGATTGCGGTTCCTTTTCAGCGGATTTTTCTATTCGCACGGTCCTTTGGACCCGATGGAAAAAGATGCGGTTTCCCAACACATTGCTGCATTCACGCCAGATCGATACCGGTTCTTGCTGGGGCAAGCCGCTCTTGAGTTGATTGAACTTCGGACCGACCAGTACCAACGCTCGTCGCTCTTCCTGGCCTGGCTGGCACCGCTCGTTTGGCTTTACTCACGGACCAAGTTCGGCCGAGGTAAGGGGGTCGAGATGGAGAATTCGATACCAGCGCTGTTCGGTCGCACAATGATTGGAATTGCGAAAAAGGTGAAGTGATCCCGAGGGGGGGCTATCGGGCTCGATGGTCGTTCGGGTGTGGTTCCAGATGGACCAGGACATCTCGCAATGTGGCGAAGTCGTCCAGCAAACGGTCTTTGACCAAATGGCTGACTTGATGCCCCGCGTCGACTGTCAGTTTCGCGTCACCCTCGATGTGGATGTCGACCAGATACTCGAGCCCTGTCTTGCGAACTCGCAGTTTTTCTACAGCGATAACACCGGTGACCTGTTCGGCCGTTTTTCGAATCTTCGATACCAGTTGATCGTCCGCCTGCAAGTCCATCAGCTCGCTGGCGCTACTCCGATAAAGCGAGATTCCGGTCCATAGAATGGCGGCCACAACAATCAACGCGGCAGCTTGGTCGACCCAGACGTAGTCCGGTCCGCCTAGACGCACGATTGCCAAGCTGATCAGAACGGCCAGGGCACAGAGTGCGTCACTGCGATGATCCCACGCATTGGCGATGATTGCGGACGAGCCGGTACGGCGTCCGACGCGGACTTTGTACTGAGAAAGTGCCTCTTTGATCACGACGTTTGAGCCGGCGATCCAGAGTGTCCAGGTGGCCGGAAGATCGCGAGCCACTCCGATTTGGCGAATAGCCTGCCAGCCGACATAGATCGCCGAGAGGATGATCAGCAACGCGACGCTCGACGCGGCAACCGCTTCGGCTCGCGTATGTCCGTAGGGATGCTCGGCGTCAGGCGGCTTTTGCGCGACTCGTAGTGCGACAACAACCACAATGCTAGCAAGCGAATCGCCGAGTGAGTTCACGGCGTCGGACAGTAAAGCGAACGAGCCGCCCACAAGTCCGCCGACCAACTTCGCCGCTCCAAGCCCCAGGTTGATAATCAAGCCGAGTAAGGCGGCCCAACTTGCTTCCCGATAGAGAGAGCGGGCGGATTCTGGATCGGATTTCACAGTTCGCCCCTTTCCCTTTCTTAGCCGACGAAAACTGGACCAGCGTATGGGAGGCCACTGGCGACCGCTGTCCGCCCAGCCTGCAATAGGCGTGGAATACGTCTCGTGCAACGACCGCACGTTCCTTCTTTACCAGGGCGACTTGCGGTAGTCGCGGGCGTCTCCGGTTGTCCGGCGATTCGAACACGCTCGCTGCACACAAGCCGGTTGCCGCAACACCCAAGTTGGCCGCCGGTTTCCGCAAGAAAGGTACGAGCAAGCAACTTTAGCGAGCTGTGTGGATTGTGGAAACCCTCCTGCCGCAAAACGA
>JAJSAJ010000778.1 GCA_024274855.1 Planctomycetota bacterium
GATGGTCGATCGCGGTGGGCGGCTGATCGTTTGCGAGGGAGCCGCCTATCGAATCGTGGCGATTGATGTCAAACAGAAGACTCGCACGGTTCTTGTCGGGGGTGGACAACGTGCGTTCAATGAACCGAATGATCTGGCAATCGATGAGGTTGGCGGTGTTTATTTTACCGATCCAAACTACCGTCATCGCGGCCAGGAGCCTTTGAAGAAAGCAGATGTCTATTACCGAAGTCCAGCAAATGTGGTGACTCGCGTGTCGACCATTTGCAAAGTGCCCAACGGGATTTTGCTTGCTGCTGATAATCGTACGTTGTTCCTTGCCGACAACCGAGACAAGAAGATTTACCGATACGATGTGCCTGCACCGGGTAAGCTGACGAATGAGCGTCCGTGGTTGGATTTGCCGGCCCATCCGGACGGCATGACTCTCGATTCGGAAGGCAATATCTACATTGCATGCGGTCGCGCCGGAGTTCTGGTCTATTCAAGACAAGGCGAGGCGATCGGTGCGATTGACCGTCGTTATGACGTTCCCTACAGTTCGAATTGTTGCTTCGGAGGTAAGGATCTGTCGCAGCTGTTTATTACGGCCGGGGATAAGTTTCTGGTGATTCCAACAAGCGTTACTGGAGTCAGGCCGCTGCCGGCGAAATAGTGCTCCGATCGAATACTCCGACGGATGCATGAGAAGGGTCGAGAACACGGACGACGCGAGGAACCGCGATGATATTGCGACTAGTCAGAGCGTTGCTGGTTGGGGTCGGCACGGTGATTGTTTCGGTTAGCGTTTCTCTCGCGGGAGATCAGCCACAGTGGGGTCACCAATGGGATCGGAACATGGTCTCTGACGAACGAGGCTTGCCGGATCAGTTTGATCCTGCGACCGGGAAGGGGATCGAGTGGTCGGTCGGTCTTGGCGCCAGCGCGTATGGAACGCCGGTTGTCGCGGGCGACCGGCTGCTGATCGGAGCCAACAATGATGTGCCTCGTGATCCTCGCCAGCAAGGTGACCGGGGCGTACTGTTGTGTCTCGATTCGAGGAGTGGGCGTTTGGTATGGCAGTTGGTGGTGCCACGACTTCAAGGTGACAGGTATCTTGACCAGCCCTATATCGGAATTTGCTCGCCTGCTTCGATCGAGGGCGATCGAGCCTACATTGTCACCAACCGAGCTGAAGTCGTTTGCCTCGATATGAAGGGCCAGGCCGACGGAAACGACGGCCCGTATCGTGATGAAGGACGCCACATGGTGCTTGGCGACCAACAACCGCTTGCAGTAACGGAGCAAGATGCGGACATCATCTGGCTGTATGATATGCCGGCTGAGGCGGGAATCCACCCGCATGATTCCGCACATAGTTCAATTCTGATTGATGGACGCTATCTCTATCTGAACACGGGCAATGGCGTCGACAATACCCACCGTGTAATTCGGTCGCCCGATGCGCCCAGTCTGATTGTCTTGGACAAGCAAACCGGCCGTCTCGTTGCGGAAGATGGGCTACGCAACGGCCCCCGTATTTTTCACTGCACATGGTCGTCTCCCGCGTTGGCTGTCGTCGATGGACAACGCCAGGTGTTTTTCTGCGACGGAAACGGCGTCTGTTATGCGTTTCAGGCACTTCCTCAGGATCTGGCGCCAGGCCCGGTACGCAAGCTGCGGAATATCTGGCAATTCGATACAGATCCGTCAGCGCCCAAAGAGAAGGTCCATAATTTCGTCGGCAATCACCATGAGAGTCCGACGAATATTATGGGTATGCCGGTCTTTTACCAGGATCATATCTATGTGACTGGTGGAGGTGATTTCTGGTGGGGTAAGAACGAGGCCTGGTTAAAGTGCATCGATGCCACGCAAACGGGCGATGTCACGCGAACGGCCGAGCGGTGGTCTGTTCCCTTGAAGCGGCACGCCTGCACGACACCCGCTATTTGGAACGGGCTGGTCTTTGCCGGCGACTGCCAACGCCGGTTCTATTGTATTGACGCGGAGACCGGTGAGATATATTGGGAACAGGCGACTCGGGGTGCGATCTGGGGCTCTCCGCTGGTAGCCGACGGCAAGGTGTTTGTAGGGACACTGGCCGGTGATTTCTGGATATTTGCCGCGAAAAAAACGAAGAAAGTGATTTCGTCCGTTCGCTTCGAGAACAAGATTGCTTCAACACCAGTGGCTGCGAACGGTCTGCTGTATGTGAATACGTTGAGGCGACTGTATGCCATTCGAAAGTGACCATCAGTCAAAGACCCCTGACGTGGCTGGGAACGTTGACGGTATATCCGGTCGCTTGTGTCATATTCTTGGCATCACTCGGTCCGAGTTGCGGCCGGTTTTCTGGGCAAGCTTGTATTTCTTTTTCCTGTTGGCCGGATACTATGTTATTCGTCCGATTCGCGACGCGATGGGGCTGACCGGGGGAATTCACGACTTGAAGTGGCTGTTCTTCGTCACACTGGCCGTGATGGTTGTGGCCAACCCCTTGTTTGCGGCTTTGGTCAGCCGGTTCCCGCGTCGCATCTTTGTGCCAACAGTCTATTTGTTCTTCATAATGAACTTGCTCGTCTTCTTTGGACTCTTTCGGTGGCGTGGTGTTCAGGGGGACATCAATGTTGCCCGTGCGTTCTTTATCTGGGTCAGTGTTTTCAACCTGTTTGCCGTCTCGCTCTTTTGGGGCATGATGGCCGATGTGTTTCGTGCCGAACAGGGGCAACGCCTTTTTGCGCTGATCAGCGTCGGTGGAACCGTCGGGGCGATTGTCGGCTCGACCGGAACCATGGCACTTGCGCGCCGGATTGGTGAAGTCAATCTGCTGCCATTGTCGGCAATTCTGCTCGGTGCCGCTTGTTACTGCGTTGTTCGAATGAACGTTATGGTGGCCACCGATGCGGGACGGGAGACGGCCGAGGGGAATCGCCGCTGGGCTGCTCGGGAAGATCAACGCATTGGCGGCAGTTTACTCAGTGGCATTACGCATTTATTTCTGTCCCCATTTCTGTCCGGGATCGCGCTGTTCATTGTCTTTTATAGTTTCAGTAGCACATTGATCTACTTCTTGCAGGGTACGATTGTGCAACAGGAATTAGTCGGACGCGACACGCGGGCCGAGTTTTTCGCGATGATCGATCTGAGCGTGAATCTTCTGGCTATTGTGTTGCAGGTGTTTCTGGCGGGACGCATTATCAAAAAACTGGGCGTTGGGCTCGCGTTGCTTTCCCTTCCACTAGTCGTCCTGAGCGGGTTCCTGGCCCTTGCCGTCTGGCCGTCTCTGGTGGTGTTGTTTGTCTTTCAGGTCGTTCGTCGGGCGGCGAATTATGCATTGGCTCGACCCGCTCGTGAAAGCCTCTTCACCGTTGTACCTCGCGAGGATAAATACAAGGCAAAAAACCTGATCGACACGGTTGCCTATCGGGGTGGCGATGCGACCGGCGTTACGTGCTACTCTGTCTTGACCAGCCAATGGGTTGGACTTGCGTCGACAACCGTTCTCTGGCTCTTCTGCCCTATCATCGGACTCTGGTGTCTTCTAAGCATCTTCCTCGGCCGTGCCCAACGAACCCTGGCCGACACCGGGCCACCCGAACGGAATGATTCGATCCCCAAGACCGGGTGATGCGGCAACTTCCAGACCGCGAAAGCGAGAACTTCCCGGGACGCCTTGGCTTTGCGGGATCGTAACCGTTCACGGCGAGAGTGCGTGGAGGGGCAGCTATCATTTGTCATTTGTCATTTGTCA
>JAJSAJ010000005.1 GCA_024274855.1 Planctomycetota bacterium
CGACAAATCAACCGGCCACTTGGGGAAAACGGATTGCCATCAGGTGTTTGCCGGTCCCAGTGCAGGACATGGACTTCGGACGGTGATATTGCCGTTGGGTTCACGGATACGATGGCGACCGCATCGGCGGAAGAAACCCCGGCCAGCAGGAAACTGACTAGCCGGACAAATAACTCCTGGTCGTTGCCGGCACCTTGGATGATCTCCGGCAGTCGACTCAGAACTTCGATACGTTGGTGGGCATCCTGGTAACGATGGCCATGCAGGAAATCCAACGAAAAAGCCTGTTCCGTCGCGGCGGGTGGCGAATCGAGCGTTACGATCGCATGCTCGTCAACCAGCAGAAACGTCGTTTGCCCGATCACGAAATGCTCGCCAGGTCGCAGTAACAGGAGATCACGCTGTTTGCCCCGAGTGAAAATCGCGTTGTGCGTTTGGGGTAGCCGTTGAACGGTCAGCGCCTTGCCGTCCCACAACAGGTTCGCGTGTTGGCGAGATATCTGTTGGTCCCACGGTACCTCCCACCCCGGACCAACGCGTCCAAGTGATACGGGCACGCGTGCAATCAAAGTCCGCCTCCAGCGGTCCCGTGGATCGGCGCCTTGAGCAATCAACTCGGCCATGGTCGAATCCAGACGACGTCGGTTGTCTATGGGGTGAGTGATCGTATATGGCATGCACGCACGGTGCGAGTACATCTACTGATAGGCCTTCGCGACTGCCCGGGGTGGTGGGGAATCGCGAACAGCTACGGGCGACGCGCGATTCGGCTGCGATAACGCTCGCTTGCCCGCAACAGTACGGCACGCTCGTCGTCATTCAAGCTGTCCAGGCCGTTAGCATGGACGCGCACAAGGATTTCGTCCACCACATAGTCTTGTTGCCTTTCCCAATCCTCCGGATCGGCGGTTTCAGCCTCGCTCGCGTCCTGCACGTCCGTCCACTCCGCTTGACGGAATTCCGAATACGGCGAGGAATTGTCGCGATAGCTGGTGGTCGAATGAACCGAGGACTCTCGCAACTGGCGAGTTTGCTGCCTCGCTGTGGCGGCATGGGGCTCGTGCCGGCTTGCACCTCGGGCCACACTAACCAACACCACGATCGCCAACAAGACCAAGGCGACCCAGGTTGGAAACAGAGAGTCGGTCTCCTGCCGTCCCAGCATGACAGCCGTCAATACCATGGCAGATGCAACGATGACGCCAAACCAAAACAGACTATCGGCAATCCGCCGATCACTTGCTTGTGGCTGTAGCTGACGAATAATTCCGCGATACAACCGCTCTCCGTCCAGCGGGTATGCCGGCAACAGATTGATCCAAAAAACTCCCCAATTGATCCACAAAGCCATCTCCAACCACTGGACCAGACCTGCCGGACCTTGGTCAAACCAGACAGGATGCCAGTGAAAACAGAGCGACCGCAAGTGGACCTCCGGTTGAACGATGGCAATCGCGGCCGCACAAGATACACAGATAAACAGGCTGGTGGCCAAGCCTCCGAGCGCCCAGCGAACGTCGTACGCTGCCGTTGGGCCGGCTGGCCAATGAGAGAGGCCGCCAAGTGGACCAATCACAATCTGGGGCGGCGCCAAGCCGACTCGGCGGGCAACACTCAAATGCCCCAGTTCGTGGGCAAGCACGCTCGCAAACAGTACCGCACATCCGCCAATTACCATCCACCACAAATGTCCGGCAATACGTTCGACCGAATTCGACACACACAACCCCGCGGCTGAAATCGCGAATAGCAGGAACAGGAAGTGAACGCGAATCGCGATGCCGCGCCAGTGTCCTAAGCGAATGCTACAGCGATATGTGTTGCTCATGTCCGCCACCACTACTGAAGACCGCGTTCGATACAAGCGTACGACAGTGGCCATGCCGTTACTCGACGTTGTTTGGCCCTGGTGCCGCTGCCGAGGATTCCCATCAGTCGCTTGATTCTGTTTTCTGATATTGTGACATGCCGATCGCGCGATGAAAACTCGTACCCGAACGCAAATACCGGTCACGCATCCGCGTGCCTTCCACGGGGCGACCAAGAAATTGATGGCGTTTGCGCTCGCCTAACTACCCCTCTTGCGGCGGGGTGAATCTCGGTAGCGGCCGCCGAAATGTCGGGCCCCTTTGATCAATACGCATCGCAGCCGACTCGGTTCGAGCGGTTCCCGAGCGGTGATTTGACAAACACGGCCAAATGTGGGCCGGTTTTTCTTTTCAGAACGTGACACAAAACCCGTGGCATGGTGTTTCTCCGCTTCGGAACGCGAAGGGCTCTCGGTTACATCACGAGCCCATCGGTGGAGCGGGCAGATCACGTTGTTCCGGATTTCGATACAGGATTCGTGCGAGCAGCTCCGGAGATCCCCCTTCACTTGGTGGGCGATCGCAATGCCATTGCGGGTGCGTTGGTACCCAGTGGCTATCGAGTGGCCACGGACTGAACGGCTCGAAACCGAGTGCCTTGGTCAACTTGGTCGAGTTCATTGTGACGTTGCCCGCTCGTGGTGGGATCGGCCCGGCTTCATGCCTGTAGCATCCGAGTAGGTGACGGGGCTCGTACCCACCTACACGGTTGATAATCTGTGCGATTTCATACAAGCTCAAACGACGTGGTCCGCCCGCATGATATAGCCCAGTCAAATGATCCGAGGCCAGAGCCGCCTCGCAAACCTGATTCAGGCAATCGGTATACGTCGGTGTTCGTATTTCGTCGTAATACAGCGTTGCCGGCTTGTTCTTTTCGAATCGATACTGGATCCAGTCGATGGCACCCGCATGTCCATTGAAGCTGATCCCCATCGGTAACGAGATACGCAAAACGCATGCCTCAGGGCGTTGCTTAAAGATCCGACGCTCGGCTTCTGCCATCGTCTTACCGTAGATCGTCACCGGATCCGTCGGGTCGTGTTCAACGTGGTCACCGCTACCGGTTCCTGAGAAAACAAGGTCGATGGACAGATGGACCAATCGTGCGGGCCAGTCACGTAGGATCTCGAGCAGGTTTGACACGCCAACAACATTCACGCGGTTGGCTAGTTCCGGATCAAGTTCGCACGCTTTAAGCCGGCAGCTTCCCTCACAGTTCAAGACGGCCCGGAATTGATGTTTCTGGAACAGGGCTTCCAGTCTCGCTCGATCGTGGATGTCGCAGGGTTCGATGGCGGGTCCACTAAGGGGCCAGTTGTTGGCGCGGCGAGTCCCGATGACTTGGCCTGGATACTTGGCTCGGAAGTAATGAAACGCGTTGTAGCCGGCAACACCGGCGATCCCGGTTACCAACAGAGGCAGGGGGAAACTGTTGGAATCCGTAAACTGGTGGCTGTCATGAATCACGTCAACGCACTCACAAGTCGAGCAGGTCTGTTCTGGATCCGGGCTTTACGGATGCCACGTCGCCATCCTCCCGGCTCATGGGAAACGAAACACAATAGCAGGTCAGCAATTCCCCCGTCAAGAAATAGCCGGATTGTATTCATGTTGTTTCGGTGACGTCAGCTATAGCTGGGCCAACGGGAGGGCGAGGCTCCTGCCGAGCCGGTGAAAAGTGTCGACGCTGTTTGACGTTACGGCTCAGCGGGAGCTTCGCCCTCCCGTCTGGTGGACCCTGTTACGATCAAAGCCCCCCAGGCATTATTCGGGGCGCGGAAATGGCCCGCTTCCCACTTGTGGGGTATTGGCGGAAAACTGGCATGGCGTTTCTTCCGTAGTACCTTTGAACGGTCTTTCACGGGAAGGGACGCCGCCTGACCAGGGCCGATTGCGCGGGAAATGGGGCTGTGGCATGATTTACGGGTCGAATCGGGCCGGGTTAGGCAGGCCGCACCACTCATTCGGTCGAGTGATCCTCCTTCATGGCGAAAGAATGCGCCATTTAGCTGACAGTTTTTGCGATTCCGTTTATCGTGGAATTCTCGGGCTCTTGCAAATATCTCCTTTTTCGGGAATCGGTTAACCGTGATGAAGTACTCGCGCCCTCGCCACCATCGTCCGTCGTTGCAGCAACTTCGTGCCGCGTTTTTAGGTTCCAGCCGGCACCGGCAGGATCGTCGAGCTTCGTTTCGCGTTGAGACGCTCGAGAATCGTTTGATGTTGGCCGCTGATCTGGGCTGGGACACCGAGCCGATTCTGCCGGAAGTCGGTGCCACGACATTGCCCGAGTCGTCGGCACTAAGCTCGTTGCCCACGTCACCCGCGGCGGACGAATCGTTGGCCGAGGGCGAACAGACGCCCGCTCGCGACCTGGTGGCATTTGCCAAAGCGCTCGATGCATCGGGAACCAAGCTCTATGGGGCAGCCTGGTGCCCGGCCTGCACGAGCCAGAAAGCCGTGTTTGAAGACGGTGCGGATTTTCTGCCGTTTATCGAATCGACCAATCTGGACCGGACTTTGAACCAGGCCGGTATCGACGCGAATATCACGGCATTTCCAACCTGGGTGTTCCCGGATGACTCACGATTCGTCGGCAATCTGTCATTGGATGAGATCGCCACGCGCTCGGGGGTCTCGATTCCGACTTCGGTCGATCCGTCGATCGCACCGTTGGACAACCAGACGGTCCTGGGGGGCTCGCCGTTGCATCTGGGACTCGACGGGTATGATCCCAACGGCGACCCGTTGACCTTTACGGTGACCAGCAGCGATCCGTCGTTGGTAACGCCGACGGTCCTATCGGGAAACCGAAGTGCGCGGATCAGTGTCACTGGCTGGGGAGATATGGTTTACGAGCTGTTCGAGGGCCGAGTCCCGCGTGCCGCGGGTCGGTTCATCGATTTGGCTGAGTCGGGCTTTTATGACGCGGCGAATAATGACCCTGATATTACGATCCACCGGGTGATCGACGATTTTATTCTGCAGTTTGGCGACCCGACGGGAACCGGTGCTGGCGGCTCGGCCTTGGGAGACTTTGATGATCAGTTTCATCCCGATCTTCAACACAACAGCTCAGGCGGCCTCTCCTGGGCCAAAGCGGGTGATGATACAAACGACTCGCAGGTCTTCGTGACAGACGTTCCAACACGGTTCTTGGATTTTAATCATTCTTATTTCGGCCAGTTGACGGAAGGCGATTCCGTTCGCGATGCGCTGAACAAAGAAGGCACGAATCTCAATCCCGTGCCGTCGCCGCCGATCTACATTGACTCGGTCGAGATTTTTCAAGATACCGAGAACGCGATTGTCATGCTGAAGGCTGCCGAGGGTGCCAGCGGTGAGGCCGACATTACCGTGACGGCGACCGATACGGACGGGAATCAGGCGACGCAGACGTTTCACGTGATCGTCAGTCCGGATCCGTTCAATGGTGGACCATACTTGCAGGAGATTACAGACGTTTCGACGACGGTTGGAACGCCAGTGACATTCCAATTGGGTGCCGTTGATGTCGAGAACGACCCGGTTCGGTTTGACGGGCTGAAGATCGGGACGGTTGATTACGCGATTTCTGTTGACGCGACCACGGGGCTGGCCACGGTGATACCGCCAACGGGTTTTGCGGGTTCGTTCGATGTGTTGGTTCGCGTTCGCCCGGCAACCACTTCCGACACGGCTGACTTGTATGATTCCCAGGTTGTTTCCGTGACCGTCTTGCCGGAAACACCGACCGGTGTCGATTTGCTCGCATCAAGCGATTCAGGTGTCCTGGACGACGATAATGTGACGAACGTTACGAGCCTGGATTTCGAGGTACTAGGTGTCACGAGTGGCGCCACGGTGCGTCTTTACCATGGCGACACGGTGATTGGCGAGGCCACGGCTGCCGGTTCGAGCGTCGTGATCACGACCAGCAGTCTGGCGGCGCTTGGTGACGGAACGTATTCGGTCTATGCAACGCAGGTCATTGACGACCAGGAAGGCGCGGCATCCTCTGGTTTGGATGTGACGCTTGACACGAC
>JAJSAJ010000779.1 GCA_024274855.1 Planctomycetota bacterium
AGCGACGTCAACGTGTCAGAACCATCCTCCGGAAGAATCGCCTTGGGATACGCGTACCAACTCTGAACAATGTAGCGTGTGGGGTGCCCGTCCGCGGCAATGTAAGCGTCAAGCATCTTCAGCGTCCGTTTACAGAATGCCCGGTCCGACTTCTTGCCTCCCGCCTCCGAGTTGATGATCAAGTTGAACTCGAGCCCCTGTCGCTTGGCAAAGTCCTCAAGTGCACGAACGCGTCGAATCCAATCAACCTTTTTTGGATCCTTCAGTTTCACGGAAAAGTGTTCGCCGATCAGGTACTCGTAGGGGTTATCGACCGTGATACCTGCCAGGTGAAGATCCCGTTGCTTCAACACTTTCAGAACCGTGCGAAGTATCTGGTCGTAGTCGCCCCAATCCTGTTGTTTCTCACCACGTCCATGGTAAGACACATCACCTCGATATCCCCAATTCGGGAAGTTAGTGAGCAAGAAGAACTGAATCTCCGGATGCCGCCGGTGGACGGCCTGCATGTAGTCGGCCAACTCACGAGCACACCGATCGACCGACGTGAATCCCGGCACGCGCCGGCGACCACGTTTGGGATACAACAGGCGTCGAACCGGCCCGTCCAGGTTCAGGTAATCGACCGTTCCGCCCGCCTCGTACCACCTGTCGATCTTTGCCAGCTCAATACGGGCCGACTGTTCGCCATTGGTATCATCCAACGGCGCAAAGCCGAGCGTGCCGCCGCATTCGACAGCCACTTTCAACTTGGCATCCTTCACGACTGCTGCCAATGCTTTCAGCTGATCGGGTCGCCCGGTTTTTAGCTGCCCGATGTACAATTCGATGCCGGCCAGGTGTTGCTTCACAAAATCCCATCGAGCATCGCTGCCCGTCAACTCGAATGATTTACCCGAGCAGAGCCAGACTTCGGGCACGGTGGAAGACTTGCGACCGAGAAGACTGCTGCTGGTCGTCGTCGTCGTCGTCTGCTCATCGGCATCCGCCCAGTGGCAAGCGAGCAGAAGCAACCCCAGCACGAATGAAACAGTTGTTGACTTCATACGAATCATCTCCTCCCGGTTTGATCGACAAACAACCGTCCGCGAAACAGCACAACAAGCCACCTGCGTTGCACGAGCGGATTCGTGCTCAGTATATCGCATTGGATGCCGAAACACCGCATTGCAGCGGCTGCTCACGTGATTTTGGACCCATGAGGTTGGTCGCAATGGTGGAAGGTAGTGTATACCGACAATTGCTTTTCCCGAAGGAAAAAAGCAATTGCCGCCGAACAGGGTGGTCGAAGGTCTGCGTGAGGAATACCACGGCAAGTAAGAGTGAAAGAAGTCGCAAGAGGGGTGCGCGACGATTGCATCGGGGAATTCGGATTCCTACAATTCATTTTGCGGCCTTATCTCGTAGATTCGTTTTCGGACCTGCACTGAGGCTTCTCTCCTGCCCCACTTCTTGATCCAGACGAGGAGAATCATCTTGGCGCATATCTTATATCGATGTCTCGGCTGCAACGGGACAATGAGTTGCTACACCGAGAAAGGCATGGATCTTCCTAAGTTCTGCCATACATGCGATCGGTCACTGAGCTCGCCGGAGAAATCTGAAATCATCCACAAGGTGAACGAGCAAAATCGGAAGGAACGTGAGGAAGCCGAAGAACGCTTGAGGGCGGACCGACAGCAGGAGCAACTCGAAGCTCGCAGACTGCGTCTGAGAAAACTGTCGATCGCCGTGATTCTCCTGATCGTACTCGGTGCCCTGGCAGTCGGGGCCGTCGGGGCCTACCACTTTGGTTTGCTCGATGAAGCGTTGTATCGGAGGTGAAGACGTGAACATTTCGTATAGCCACACACCGATTACCTGCCCTCGCTGCGGCATGGAGCTTGACGCTGATATAACTCGCCATGGTCCCATGGTCCCTGATCACGTTTGCAGCCGGGACGTTTTGATGGCTCCCGTTCCCGTCGCTCTTGATCACATTCGCAACTGCTGTTCTCAGTGCGGAGTGTACCCCTGCACCTGCCCACGAAAACAGTGTGAGTTGTGTGGGGATTGGTATGACGCACGATTTGAGCACCATTGTACTGGGTTTTGTGTCTCTGCCCCCCCACTCGGAAAACCCAAGATACAACGGACGGTAAGTACACTACCGACGCGGCGCGAGGCACAATCACCGCCTCAGCAAAAGGCGAAAGACGAAGAACCTCGATCGGAAGCGGATCAACGGATGCTCGACGAACTGGATGCGATTGCGGCTGAAGTCGATAAGGCACGGTTGGATCGTATCGAGGAAGGCGTCGACAGACTCTCCGAGGCCGCCCCTGAAATCCCGGAGCTGATGCATGAAATGGTCGAGAAGGCGAGAGAATTGGACAAGATCATCACTTCGGCCAGCACGCTTGCGACGCGTGACGAAATCAAGGCGCTTGTCGGACGAAGTTTTCGCAAGGACAACAAAGTCCGGGTTGTGAAGGCCGTTACCAAAATCCGTGCACGGCACAAAGGACGCCCGACGGGCACAATCCAGTGGACGAGGCCGGACGATAAACGGGTCCTAACCAGCAGTGTCAAAGATTTCCGTCACTGGCTGATCGGGGC
>JAJSAJ010000780.1 GCA_024274855.1 Planctomycetota bacterium
CGAGTCGATCGACATTCGAAGCTCCGTTGGCAAGATGCCCGCCAGCTGCTATCGGCTGCTAATTTGTACGGCATCCATATTTGGCCGATCAACGCTATCGGGTAGACTGGGTGTGCGGACCTTAGGGCCGGCGAATCAATTGTTGTCGCGTTTACTGGGGGACGTTGCGTCGGTCCCGGTCCTCCACGGGCTTGTCCCGTGGGAACCAAAGTCTCTCAAGCTACAGGGCAGCCGAGCGCACGATCCACCTAGCTGCGAGACTGATTCACCCATGGGACGAGCCCATGGGGGTCTGTATGCGGAAGAGTGCGACAGTTATTGATTGGCGAATCCTTAGCGCCGAGTTGTCCGTGCCGTGGGTGAATTGCCCCAAGGACTTGAACTACCGTGTAGACGAATTGAGGAAACGATGGACCTGGAAACCCAAGCACGCTATGAAGCACGGGCGAAGATCATTAAAGCACTCGGCCACCCTGCCCGCTTGCTTATCGTGGACGAACTTGCCGAACATGAGGAACGGTGTGTGTGCGAGCTGACCGAATTGGTCGGAAGCGATATGTCGACCGTTTCACGCCATCTCAGTGTATTGAAAAACGCGGGGCTTGTTGAGGACCGTAAACGCGGCCAAATGGTCTACTACCGGCTTCGGGTGAAATGTCTGTCAAAGTTCTTCGCGTGCGTCGAGTCGGTTATTGAAAACAACATCCGGAACCAACAGCAGTTGCTGTCGTGATCTGATTCAGGTGACCACGTCGATGATCATTTCCGCGAACTGAGGCAAGTGCCGGCTTCCATGTTGCACATCGATCGGTATGACATGCCGTCCAGGGGCCACGCGTGAAGCGAGCTGAAACGACAGGTCAAACCGATGCTCTTTCTTTGCTTTCGTGACCGCTTCCTTCTCCCTTAACGTTGCCTTGCCCAGCTTCCGTGGTAGCACAAGGCGTACCGACGTTGCTTGATCCCTTGCGGAATGGTTTGTCACCACCACCTCGCACTGCACTCGGCCGCCGGCGGACACCTCTTGGCGATAAGGATCACACCGTACCCACGACGGGTCTAGCCCGTAGTTCGCATGCGCCCATGGTACAAGTTGACCAAAGAGCTGCTCACGCTGGTCCAACGCATTTCGCATGAAACGAATCTCACCTTCGGTGAACGTAAACGCATCGGCCACATGACAATTAAACATGTGAGTCGGTTTCAGTTTTTCAATCAGATCAAGGCAGTATTGAAATCCGACACCAGGCCCAAGCAAGTTGCGGTTGTAAGCACAGTAGTCATCGATTCCTGCCATCGTATGCGAATCACCAACAAAGAACATGCGCAAGTCATCGGACTCGGCCAAAAGCGCATCATGATAGAGCGTTTGTCCTGGATAGAAGTAGGCTGTCAAATCAAACTCGTGCCAACGCCAGGAGTGCCCGTCGTCGGTCTGCTGATCGATACGGATCGGATCGGGAGCCAAACAAGGCAATCGCCAGGCTGCGGGATTGCCCATCACATCGGCCAAACGTCGGTCCATGATGCAAGGGCAATCAAATGCTTTCTGAAATTCGAGAATACCATCCGTGTGGTCAAAATGATAATGCGTGACCCACAGAGCGTCGATTTTCTTGATCTCGCCACGGTCAAGCATTTTCTTCACGTGTTGCACGGTTCCGGGCGAACCAACATCCATGACCAGAGCCGCCTTCGACTTGGAAATCAGCATCCATGTTGTTCCAAAATGCTTTAAACAACTCGGAGGTTCGATGCCCGCTCGAATAGGCATTTGCCCAGGCCTGTCGGCGAAATTGGTGAAAAGCTTCGGGAAATAGTGTCGCAGTGCACTGATCGAGACATAGTTCTCGTAGCACGCTCCCAGTCGCTTGACTAAGCCGTCAACGGCAGCCGGGACATTCCGCATCAGCGTGCCGTGCGATGGTACGAGTACTTCCGGCCGAAGTTTCTTGAGCTGGTTTAGACTGCTGATCAATCGCCATTGGTCTCCCATGAATCCGTGATATCCGCCGATACGACGCCCATTTCGCTCAAATCCCCTCTGCAAGCTGAATACATCCCAGATTTGACCTTCGTCAAAAATACAATCACCGGAAAACACAAAACGTTTGCCTTCGGAATCGATTACATAGCTGACGGACCCGTCAGTGTGTCCGGGAGTTTCAATTACCTGAATGGTCGTCTCTCCAAATGAAAACCGGTCTCCATCCGAGAACGACTCGTCGATCCGCAACGGTTCAATCGGTGTCAAGTGGTCTGGTCGAAATGTCTTGTAAACACGGTAAAGGTTACGGTCGTCTTTCCAGTACGTAGCCGGATCCGAGAAGAGACGGAGTTCTTTAGCCGGTGCACCAATCTTGGCTGAGCGAGCAACAGTATGTGTCGCACTTGTCTGATCACGATGGCCGTGCGTAAAAACGACCTTGACGATATCCGTCACGCCAAGTTGCTGAAGTGCTGGTCCGACATCCTCGTCTCCACAATCGACTAGTAATGCCTGATGGCCGTAGCGAACAATCCCGATGTTGATCGCACCCTGATAGACAAACAGGTGATCGGTCAGACGGACTGTTGTACCGATGCTCGGAGCCGGTGATAGATTCGCGTCCACGGAGGGCGTGCGAACAATGGCCAGTGAGCCGGCTGACAGTGCAGCTGTTTTCAGGAACTTGCGGCGATCACAAGACGGCAACCAAGCCGAGCTATTGTCCGACTGCTGCGGATTCAGTTCCATTGTTTGCTGTTCTTGTTGGATATCTCGACTCTTTTCCACATCTGCAGTACCGGTTTTGTCCCGGTGTGGTTGCCAAGGTCGCTGCATTATCCCACCTCCTCAGAAGATCAACGAGATTCCCGGCAACAGGGCCGGGTACTCTATTTATACCAGAATCCGCGCCGCCGATGGCGTTGTGCGGAGGTGGCGACTGGAATTCCGAACCGGTTGGGGAAACGTGCTGTCAAGCACCGTGCGGCAAAGGTCCACCATGCGATACCAACGCTCGATCGGTTCTGGACTCCCCCCGGTTCTCTGGCGTTCAGTTCTGCCACAAACTATACGAGCCCTGAGGCTTTGAACGTTGGGCGGTGTCCGAGACGTACGGTCTGCAGAGACTCGTGATACTGGATTTTCGCGTAATGGCCTGTTATGATGTCGCGCCGGCATGTAGGGAAGGATACGTTACCATGAAGCAGATTGTGGCGGTTGTAAAGCCGTATTTGGCCGAGAAGGTTCTTGAAGCTTTGAAACGCGCGCCTTTGGAGGCGTTGAGCGTATTTGAGGTCATGGGATTCGGGCGTCAAAAGAGCTATTTGGACGAGTACGGAAGCAGCGAGTATTCGCAGGCGTTTCTTCCGAAGGTCCAGGTCACGCTCTGGGTCGATGATGCACGTGCGGAGGAAATTCTGCGCAAGATTATTGGCGTCGCCAGAACGGGACGAATTGGCGACGTAAAGATATTCATGGTTCCGGTCGAATCGTACGAGACGATTGACATTGCCACCGGTCAGGTACATTCCGAGTGACTTGCATGTGGGATGGCCCGGGAAGAGCCGACTTCGCGGTATCGCCTGAACTCGCGTTGGACCGCTCTCATTGTTGCTCGTCTTCATCGAGACGTTTACGACGTTGTCAACGGAGTGGCAATGGGGCCGGCAACTGCGGGTTGCTCACGACGCTCGAGCTGCATTCGACTGCGCATCGAAGATTCGATTGAAGCACTCGCGGTTTTTTCTCTGATACCGGCGGCAATCGGCCAGGAGTCGCTCGGAACTATCGTACCCGATCAGGAAAGCAAGCTTTTTTAGCTCCATCGGTTGATCTTCGATCGGTAAATCATGTCGGGCGGTGGTGTTCATCAGGCGCAACCGTGATTCGACACTTCGAAGAAACCGATAGGATTCGGTCAAGTAGGCCGCATCCGCCTCGGCTAGTTTTCCGGTTCGGCACAGCATTTCCGTGGCAGCGAGTGTACCGGTACAAACAATGTCAGGATACTGTACAGCATATTTCATTTGGAGCATCTGCACGATGAATTCGATATCGACAGTCCCACCGACACCGCGTTTCAAGTTCCGATCACTTGCTGTCTGTTGCATGCGCATGCGCATGCGGCGAATTTCGTCGGCACTGTTCGGTTGCCAATGATAGTCGACAATGGTCTTTCGGATGACCGACATGACTCTGGCCTGGGCCTCGGCGGAACCCGTAATCGTTCTTGCTTTACAGAGTGCCTGGCGTTCCCACAGTTGGCCTCGACCTTCCGAGAAGTACCGATTGAATTCATCGAGTGAGACGGCCAGCGTGCCACTTTTTCCAGTTGGCCGAAGTCGCGGGTCGATTTCGTAAAGACGGCCATGGACACCGAGTCGAGTGATTATTTTAATCACTCGCTGAGCCAAGCGGCTAAAAAAGTGGTGGTTGACGGTCGTTTGCCCACTGCGATTTCCATCGAGATGTCGCGTCTGCCCTTCGGCATCATAAAGGAAGACGACGTCAAGATCACTGTGATAGTTGGGTTCGCGGCCTCCGAGTTTCCCCAGTGCAACAATTACGAACTCAGCTTCGTGGTCATCTCTGTCGTGTCCAACGGCCATCGGGCGGCCATATTTCTGGATCATCCGACCGTATTCATAGCGAGTCGCTTCTTGAAGACAGACTTCAGCAATATCGGACAAGGCCCGATGTGTATCTTGCACATCATCCTTGCCGAGAATATCACGAACACCAACCCGCAAATGCTGGAAACTCTTGAAGCTATGCAAAATGGGCTCGAGATCCTCCGCGCCGTGCGAGAGGTCGCTGAGTGTCCTGCGTAGAGATTCATAGGTCGGTAGCTTGTTCCGGATAAGCGAGTCCATCAACTCATCAATCATCCCCGGATTGCTTGTGAGGATTCCCGACAGATATGGGCTGGTCGCACAGAGCTGAACATACAAGTTGAGTGTCGGCCGATCAAAACTGAACAACTCCCACAGAACTCCTTTACCACCGAGTGAATCGCTAACCTGACTCAGGTTCACCAGTGTCGAATCCGGATCAGGTGTCGCCGCGATTGCCTTGAGTAAACTAGGGGCAATGGCTGCCAGGAAATGGCGACTGCGATGTGTCGAGAGGAAGGATACCCGTTCGGTAGTCAGGGCCATCAGGTTCGTGTAGGCGGTCGATATGTCACCGAACCCGTGTTTTGCAAGACATTCTTGAATCACTTCCCGCGGCGGATCGGGGTCAAGGACCAGATCGGTTTCGAGTGCCGCGTCCAGATTTCCAGGGAAAGCTGCTTGTAGCAAGTGATCCAGAATCTTCCGATTTAGCTGCATTTTCTGTTGCAGATCGTGTTTGAACCCATCCAGAGCCGACTGTGTGTCGCCGTCAACGTAGCCTGTACGGAGAGCGAGTCGGCGCAATTCACGATCGTCATCCGGCAGTGTGTGTGTCTGCAGATCGAACATGATTTGCAAGCGGTGCTCGATCTTGCGCAACAGAACGTAACTCTCTTCCAGAATCGTCCGTTCCTGCATGGTCAGGCAGCGACTTCGTTCCAGGCTTGCAATCGCTTTCAACGTGCTCGGGGTACGAATTTCCTTCAAATTGCCGCCGTTCAGCAGTTGGAGAAACTGAATGGTAAACTCAATGTCCCGAATTCCACCCATTCCCAACTTGATGTTCAGCCGGTCGCCACCTTCCCGCCGAGCTCGATGTTCGATGCGGCGCCGAAGTGCTCGGATTTCGTCGATTTCGGAAAAGCAAAGATAGCGACGATAGATCCACGGTTGCAATTGTTTCAAAAAAAAGTTGCCCAAATCACTGTCACCCGCGACAACGCGAGTTTTGACCAACGCCTGACGCTCCCACGTTCGCCCATAGACGTTGTAATATCGCAAAGCGCTTTCCAAGTCGCAGACAACCGGTCCCTGCTTTCCTTGGGGACGCAAACGTAAATCGACTCGATAAAGAATCCCCAACTCCATCGGTTCCGTGAGTATCCTGATGATCTGTTGAGCCAGCCGGTCAAAAAACTCTGTGTTTGAAATCGATCGCGGCCCGTCTGTTTTTCCCTTGCCGTCACTCAAGAAAATCAAGTCGATGTCGCTGGAGTAGTTCAGCTCCATCCCACCTAGCTTCCCTAGTGCCATGACGGCGAAACGAGCGCGCGTGCCGTCAGGCAATCGGGGAGTTCCCCGTTTGGCTTGTTGGATTCGCCAGGCAGTCTGTACGGCCGCCTCGATCATCGCATCGGCCAGATAAGAGATCTGAGCTGTCACCGTTGCTAGGTGCTGGCCACGCACGATGTCTCCATACGCGATCCGAAGTGTCTCGCGCCGCTTGTGCCGGCGCAAAATCATCATGGCGACACGATCGTCTTGCACGGTGGCGATGTCCGTGCAAATGTCCTCGATCAGCGCCTGACGAGCCACCGGCTGGCCTTCCGTAAGACGCAGTAAGTCAAAGGCTTCCGGGTCACCTTCAAGACAATTCGCGAGGTACTGACTGGTCGAGAAGATCTGCAGCAGAGTTGGGAGCGCTTCCGTGTCACGCTCAAACAACGCTCCCAAGGCGATTGGATTTCGAGCTGCCGTGACAAAGTGATCCAGATTGTTCAACGCTCGATCCGGGTCACTTATCGCCGGCAAGGCTGCCGCGAATTGATCACATGCGATTGCCAACAAATCGAGCGTCATGCCGGCTCGTGCCATGTTCAAGATATTGGCGTGGGCACGCTCCGTGTTCTCTAAACCGATCGCCCGCAGCCAGCTCGCAGCCTGGCTGGGATCTTCGAGGTATCGTATCAGACGCTCAATATCCATACTTCACGCTGCGTTCATTGCCGAGAAGTGACCATAACATATGCTAACCAGGCAGGGCCTCGAACCAATGACGAGCTACCGCTCGAGCCGTGTTGGCCCGCTCCCGTTGGTCGCTAAACTTGACTCAAAATGACTGACTCCTGCTCTATAAGCATCGTAATACGCCCGCTCAGGACCTCCACCCATCATAACGAACGCATGACCGGCTGCCGACCGAGGTTGTAGGATGAAATCGTTTATCAGCCGTTTCAAGACCTGGATCGGAAGCAGGCGAGAACCCTGGAGGATCGCCCAAAAAAGGGGTAACCGCTCACGGCGAGAGTGGATGGAGGGGCATTTGTCAGTTGTCAGTTGTCATTTGTCAGTGGAAAGAGTATGACCCCGCTGCGCTGCCTCTCTCGATGATAAATGAGTAATGTCAAATGACTAATGATAAATCGGGCGTGTGAGAAATCGGGGAAAACTCCGGTGGTAATGCGATGGCAGACGAAAATCCCGTGAACGACTACAAAAAGGGAGCCCCTCCCTCGGCGCTGATGAATCCCGGTCCGAACTGGTAATCATGCACGTTACACCCGAAATGCCGACAAATTGGGCGGCAGGCATTCGGCCAACGGTGGCCGATTGTAATGACACGGCTCGACGGACGGAGGCCGTAAATAGAGCATCCCGGAGGAGTGTAAACCGCCGGGATGCTCGTGGCTCGGGAAGATAGGTTTTCGCTAGTCGAGAAAGCCGACCAACTCCTGGCTTCGACTCGGCTGTTGCAGCTTGCGCACGGCTTTGGCTTCAATCTGGCGAATTCGCTCGCGGGTCACCTTGAATATGTGCCCCACTTCTTCGAGCGTATAGCTGTAGCCATCACCCAACCCATATCGCAGCTTGATGATCTCCCGCTCGCGATAGCTGAGCGTCTTGAGCACCTTGTTGATGCGACCGCGAAGCATCTCCTGCGAGGCACCGGTCGCGGGACTCTCGGCAGCACCGTCGGGCAACAGGTCGCCGAAATGGCTGTCTTCACTGTTCCCGACGGGACGGTCAAGACTAATCGGATATCGGCTCATGGCAAGCACTCGGCGTGCTTCGTCAATAGACGTTTCCGCCTTGCGCGCAGTCTCTTCCAGGGTCGGCTCCCGACCAAGCTCCTGAAGCAATTGTCGAGAAACATTGCGAACCCGGGACATGGTTTCGACCATGTGAACGGGAATTCGAATTGTGCGACTCTGGTCGGCCACGGCACGAGTAATCGCCTGGCGGATCCACCAGGTTGCATACGTACAGAACTTGAAGCCGCGACGATACTCAAACTTGTCGACAGCACGCATCAACCCGGCATTTCCCTCCTGAATCAAGTCCAGAAAACTCAGGCCCCGGTTTCGATACTTCTTGGCAATGGATACAACCAGCCTAAGATTGCCTTCCGATAACTCCTGCTTGGCATGTTGATACTCGGTATAGACCTTTTTCAAATAGGAGACGCGGTTCCGAAGACTCGTCGGCGTCTCCTGTGCCGCCGTTAAGATGCTTCGGTATTCGGACAGGTGTGGCTCGCGCTGTGCGATCGGTACCCGGTTCCGCTTCATCTCATCAAGCTTTAGCTGCATCACGTCGACTCGCCGACTGAACTCAGTGAGTGTCCGAATCATCGGCTCAATACGTTGAGTTCGTAAACCTAACTCTTCAATCAGGCGAACAGCGCGGCGCCGCCGGCGCCCAAGACGCTTCCACGCTTGCCGCCGTTGGGATTTGGATCGGGCCTTGCTCAACGCAATGCGGTAATCACGGCGGTTGCGACGCAATAATACGTCAAGCGTTTGAAGATTGTGAGGAAGCCGTCCCAGAATTTGATCTTTCTCAAGGTGGTCGGTTACAGAGACCTGCACAGTGCGGTCGAAGGGGAGCTCCCCTTGATGGACACGCTTGAGGATCTTGTAGGCCGCTTGAATGACATAGTCGCACTCAAGCAAGCGTGTTCGGAAACGGCGACGAGTTACCTCGATTCGCCTCGCTAAACGAATCTCTTCATGCCGAGTAAGAAGTGGTATTTCTCCCATCTGCGTCAGGTACATGCGGACCGGATCATCCGACCACGATTCGCTGGCAGCTGACGGTAGGAGTCCTTCATCCTCTACCTTGAGTTCGGCTTCGGCCTCCTGCTCGTTCGGCTCAACCAGAAGCCCATCATCGTCCGCTGGCTCCGCGCTGACCGACAGCTTTTCAAAACTCTCCTCTTCGTCCGGAGTTCGTGCTGTATCATCCTCGAATTCATCCAAGAGGGTATCGTACAACTCAGTACTCCTACACTAAGTCCAATAAGCTGAGACATTCACCGGAACTAATCAGGCGATGGCAAACAACGTCGCCACGACACCTGCGGAAGCCGAAGTCGGATCTCGACACGTGGCTGGCCGCCAGCGTTTCTGCCAACGTGCGATCCGAAAACATGGCCATTGAAGGAAGCCATTTCATGACAATGGCACTAGGGGGTCACGCAATTCTACCACTCACAATAAAGCAGGCTTGCTCAAGCAATCATTTGGTAAAAAATTACACCTGGGGTCACATGAGGATCGCCAAAATGCTTACCTAAATACCCTCTCCTTCCAAGTCGGAGAGTACCATGCCAGCCGGGCAAAAGCAAGGTTCTGCATGCTTCTTATTCGGCCTTCGGCGTGGCCTGTCAGGGTGCCGTTGGAAAAGTACGTCACGGACGCTCCGATACGAGTCTGTTCCGGAAACTGGTTTTCCCTAACACCTTAGAGACGGATCTCCCCCTTCGCTTACCACCTGTCCCCCACCAAATCGTGGCAGCGGGCCCAGGTAGCGAGGCGATGGCCCATTGTATGAAACACTACAGGGCGAATATGCAATGAGCAAGACTATGAATTTTAGTCAACCGACCCAAAACGTCCAGGGCTATTCGGAAATCCACCGCAGTCCGCTCGTGCACGCCACGACTGGCCGGCTGGCCAGAAGACCCGTTTCGGCAGCCGGCATGCGTTGCCGCGGTCCGCCGTACGTGCTTTCGCAATCGTGTCGGTTGTCGCAACCCGTGGCAACAGGTAGATTACGGGCTGACGTGGTTTTCGGAGTTCCTGAATCGATCCGTTCTCAAGAAACGATGGCGAAACACCATGGCGTCAGTGGACTTGAAAGGCAGTGTAGCTCTTGTAACCGGGGGTAGTCTGGGTATAGGGCGAGCCACGTGCGTCGCTTTGGCACGCGCGGGCGCTGATGTTGCGGTCAATTATCGGACTCACGAAGATGAAGCCGAACAGGTTGTTCAGGCAATTCGTGACGCCGGCTCGCAGGCAATCAAAGTTCAGGCGGATGTGGCTGACCAGCATGCCGTCGAGGCAATGGTCGATCAGGTTGTGACACATTTTGGCAAACTGGACATTGCCGTGGGCAATGCTGCGTACAGCGAGCGCGAACCTTTTTTCGATGCGAATATGGACAGATTTCATCGGACCATGGACGTTACGATGTGGGGCGCTTTTCATTTGATGCGCGCTGCGGCTCAACAGATGATTCGAGCGTCTAACTCCGGCAGCATTACGCTGGTTAGTTCAGTCCACGCTTTCATCCCCGTTCCGAATGCCATGGCCTATAACATGGCCAAAGCGGCTATCGAGCAAATGGCCAAAACGGCCGCTCTGGAACTGGCCCCCCATTCGATTCGAGTTAACCTCATCCAGCCGGGATGGATCGATACGCCTGGCGAGCGGAAGTTTGCCGACGAAGAAGTTCTCAAGCGAGGTAGCCGCAAAATTCCGTTCGGGCGTCTCGGAACTGCCGAGGAAGTGGCTCGGTCGATCCTGTTTCTTAGCGATCCTCGAAACGAGTACATGACTGCCGCCACCCTGTTGATCGATGGTGGCATTAGTTTACCCTGGTGGGCAGGCAGTGCCGAAGGGCCGGCGATCGACTGACTGTTCCCAGGGCGGCAGGGCCGCAACTCAATCCAAGCTACCGCTCGGGGCCCCGCAGGCCTCAGTGAACGGGCCAATTCCCGATCCCGCCGAACTTTCACCGTTCAGGTTGCGTAATGGACTCTTGCGGGACTCCTGCTGGGGGGGGCCCTTTTGTCCCGAATGTGACTTGCCTGACCGTTTACGGCAACTGCAAATTGACCGGCATTTCTGACGCGGACAGCCTGGCTTGCCACGGTTGGGCGGTGGAATTGGGAATGAAGCGGTCGCTTCGGGCTGTCGCTATGTGGCACGGCAAACTACCTCAGGGTGTTCGATCATGACGACCAAGTACTTGCTCCCCTGCTCCTGTGGCAAATCGGTGGCCGTTGCCGCGAGCCAAGCTGGTGAGAAGCTCCAATGCACGTGCGGCCTGCAGTTGGAAGTGCCCTCAATGAGCGCCATTCGACAGCTGCAGACGGTTGCCGACGCACCGACCAAGCGAGATCAAAGCCATTGGTCGCTTCTTCGAGGTATGCTGTTTGCCGTGGGGCTTGTCTGTTTGTGTTGCGGGATCGGCGCCGGCATCTACTACCAATGGGGACGAATGCAGTTAGACACGTCCGAGAAGCCATGGGATGACATGGCAAACGATCTATCCCAAATTGACAACCTCAGCCCCTTGGAGGTGTGGGAAATCTTGGAGACGACTCAGAAAGACGGCATTGGCCCCCAAAGACCACCCGATTTTGTCGTGTCACGACGTGTCTCGAACATCTTGCTGCAATTGATCTGGGGCGGGATCGTCCTTGCCTCCATTGGATTGGTGATGATCTTCACCGCATTGCTGCTGCCTGGCCGACGAGACGGGCGGCCCCGTCGCCGCACTGCCTGACTAGCCTGGATATTTCGATTAGCCAAGCCACTCGTCCCGCTGCACGCTAACTAGCTCGTTCCACTGAGAATCAAGCCAAGTTGATCCGGCGATGCGACGTACGTTCAGGGTTTGCTTGTCCACGACAAGAAGCAGGCGTTTCCACAGAGACGCGCCGATCAAGATGTAGATCGTTTCTGTTTCAGCGAAACGCCATTTTCGAATTCGGTCCAATTTGGGGAAGGTCTCCAGAACTCGAGACAGCGGAGGTGCATCTTTTGATAC
>JAJSAJ010000781.1 GCA_024274855.1 Planctomycetota bacterium
TGCGCGGTATTCCGATACGAACGGGTATGAGAAAGACCGCGTTCGGGTGATGTGGCCCTATCGCGATTGGGTCATCGATGCGCTGAATCGTGACATGCCATTCGATCAGTTCACTATCGAACAGATTGCGGGCGACATGTTGCCCAATGCGACGTTGTCACAACGGATTGCAACCGGTTTCCATCGCAACACGATGATCAATGAAGAAGGTGGTATCGACCCACAAGAATATCGCTTCCTGGCAGTTGTCGATCGAGTGGCGACAACGGGAGTTGCCTGGTTGGGGTTGAGTCTTGGATGTGCACGTTGCCATTCGCATAAATATGATCCGATAACCCAGCAGGAATACTACCGGTTCTTCGCACTGTTGAACGATGCTGACGAACCGACCATCGACGTACCGACGGCCGAAATCACCGCGCGGCGTGCCGAGATCGAATCGCAGGTCGGCGTGATCGAGCGGAACTTTGGAAATCGATTCCCGCTGCCCGCCGATCGTTGCTGTGAGGGAGGTCTTCCCAAAGAAGATCAACGGCAACAGTATCTGGAGATGAAGTTTGCCAAGTGGTCGAAGAAAGCGGCAGAAGATGCTGTGGCCTGGCAGGTCCTGACCCCGTCCCATGTGGAGTCCAATCTCCCGAGCATCGATGTCCTGGCCGACCAGTCCGTGTTGGCCAGTGGCGGCCAGACCAAGAACGACACGTTCACGGTGACTGCGGTTCCGAAGTTAGAGACGGTTACCGCAATTCGACTCGAAGTACTTCCCCATGAAACATTGCCCGAGCGTGGGCCGGGGCGAAGAACGGTTGGGCAGGGAGCGAGCGCCGGAGTCGGCGACTTCTTTCTGAGCACATTCTCGGTTGATGTTGTCGACGCGAATGGGCAGGATCGCTCGATTGCTCTGACCGATGCTTCACAGACGTTTGCGGCAAAGGACCGGGAGGCCCGGTTTGCGATTGACAAGAAAGGGGATACGGGGTGGTCGATCGCCGGTCGACCTGGCGAGCGTCACGTTGCCGTATTCCGCGTCAAGACGCCAATAAGTTTGAAGAGCGGGCAATTGATTCGCATCAGATTGGAACATGAATCGTTCTATCCGTCTGGATTGGGGCGATTTCGAATTTCGGTGACCGACGACCGGCGCCCGATGGTCGCGTCGCCAATTCCGGGTGACCTTCAACGCATCTTGCTCAAGCATTGTTCGAAATGGTCGGATTCGGAGACGGAGCGTATGCGTGAGTACTATTTGTCCGTCGCCCCCGAACTAGCGGACGAGCGGGCGAAGATCACCGAGTTGCGGAAAAAGCTGCCAACGTGTCCAACAACACTGGTCATGCAACAGCGGCCGGACCGTCATCACCGAAAGACCTTTTTTCACCATCGGGGTGAGTTTTTGCAGCCGGGAACGCTAGTAAGACCCGGCGTCCCCGACGCTCTGCATGCCCTGCCGGACGGCGTAAAGCCAGATCGCTTGGCTCTCGCCCGATGGCTTGTCGATCCCAGAAATCCGTTTGTCGGGCGGGTCACGGTGAACCGGCAGTGGCAGGCATTTTTCGGACGTGGGTTGGTCCGAACCACGGAAGATCTCGGAACCCAGGGGGCCTTGCCTACGCATCCAAAACTGCTCGACTGGTTGGCCGTCCGTTTTGTCGAGGACGGATGGTCGCTGAAGCGACTACATCGACTGATTGTCACGAGTGCGACGTATCGGCAAACGTCACGCCTGACCGAGCAGTTGCGGCGGCGCGATCCGGAGAACACGTTACTTGCGCGAGGGCCACGTGTTCGGCTGGCCGCCGAATCGATTCGTGATGTTGTATTGAGTGCGAGTGGTCAGCTGAGCCCGAAGATCGGCGGACCGAGTGTTTTTCCGCCGCAGCCTGCCGGGATTACCGAGGCCGCCTACGGACCCCTGATGTGGACCGTCAGTCAAGGATCCGATCGCTATCGCCGTGGGCTGTACACGTTCAATAAGCGAACGGCACCCTATGTCGCCTACTTGCTTTTTGATGCACCAAGCGGCGAGTCGTGTCTGCCTCGGCGTGTGGTCTCGAATACCCCCTTGCAATCGCTCAATATGTTGAACGACCCAATCGTTGTCGAAGCCGCTCAGGTCCTTGCACGGCGCGCGATGCAGGTCGACAATGAGCGGGAGCGAGCGGTTTTCCTGTTTCGACGATGTTTGACTCGGCCGCCCGCGGCCGAAGAAATGGAGATCCTGCTGCGATCGCTCGAAGCCTATCGCCATCAACTGGCAGATGACGGCAACCCGTTGGCGGTGGTTGGCGGCGGTCTGCTTAAGAACTGGACATTTCGAAAAAGCGACGAAGGCTGGCAGGCGCGAAATCAGTGCCAGTTGGCGGTAGAAGATGGAACGCTACGGGTAACTAGTTCGGGTGACGATCCTTTCTTTGGTACCGACGTACGGGGCCCCGCCGGGTTGTATCGGGTTGCGTTTCTCGCTCGGTTTGATGGATCTGGCCAAGGCCAGCTGTTTTGGCGGACGGACGCTGAATCAACGGAGGCGGCTGAGCGATCCGTGGCGTTTCCGCTGCAGTCCGGGCAGTGGCACATTACCACTGTTCAGTTGACTGCGGCTTCACCGCTGACCGCGTTACGAATTGATCCGGGATCGACCCAAGGAACATCACGGTTTGATTGGATTCGCGTCACTTATGGATCGTCTGATTTGCCGCCGCTCCCGAAAAAGACGGATCTTGTCGATCTGGCCAGTTGGACGCTTTTGGCCCGATCGCTGCTAAACGTCGATGAATTGATCATGAAACCCTAATGGCAAAACTCGTGGTAAGAAACCGGCTGCTCGCTTCGAACGCTTGAAACACTTTAGCTGTCTGCAGGAAAGCTGTCTGGGAGAAAACGTTGAATGTGCGGGATCTGGCGCGTTTTTTCGCGGCCTTGTGTGTAATCTGCAGATCAGGTTTTGACCGCGAAAAAAGGGGCCTGCTCCCCTCTCCACGGACGACTCCTTTCCAGATGGCTAAAGTGTCGCGAATACTTTAGATAGACCATGGACCAACGAGAATTGACAAATCCCATGACGAACGAAAGCCCACGGACCTCAACACGCCGTCACTTTTTCGAACGATGTGGTGTTGGTGTCGGCAAAATTGCACTGGCTTCCCTGTTGTGTGGGCCGCGGTCCGGATCGTGCGGTACCGAGATGTCCTCGCCGGACAATCTTCTTGCGCCGAAATCGCCTCATTTCGCGCCCAAGGTCAAGCGGGTGATTTACCTGTTCATGGCGGGCGCGCCGAGCCAGCTGGATCTTTTCGATAACAAACCGATCTTGTCGAAACTCGAAGGAAAGCCAGTGCCGGCCGAGGTCGTCAAGGACCAACGCTACGCCTTTATTCGCCCCGATTCCACACTGCTTGGGCCTCGTTTTAAGTTCGCGAAACGCGGTCATTGTGGTACGGAATTGTCCGACATGTTGCCTCACCTGGCCGAAGTGGTCGATGAGATCGCGGTGATTAAGTCAATGCACACGAATCAGTTCAACCACGCTCCGGGACAGATCCTGATGAACTCAGGCAGCCCGCTTCCGGGCCGACCCGCGATGGGCTCCTGGGTCGTCTATGGGCTCGGTGCCGAGACGGAGGACCTACCCGCTTTTGTCGTTCTGTCGACCGGCGGTGGCACGAGTGGTGGTGCCGCGAACTGGTCGAATGGCTTTCTTCCCGGTCGGTATGCTGGAGTCCCATTTCGCTCGCAGGGAGACCCTATCTTGTTTGTGGCGAATCCGCCTGGTGTCTCCCGCAAACTGCAACGCGAGTCGATCGATATGATTCAGACGTTGAATCGGCACCAGTTGCGAATTGTCAGAGATCCCGAGATCGCGACTCGTATCAACGCATACGAGACTGCGTTCCGCATGCAAAGCCGCGCCCCCGAGTTGATGGACTTACGCCAGGAGACCAAGGAGACCATTGAGCTTTACGGTGCGGAACCTGGAAAGGCGTCGTTTGCGAATAACTGCCTTCTGGCACGCCGGTTGGTCGAACGAGGTGTGCGGTTTGTTAACGTTTACCACAAAGGCTGGGACCATCATTCGAATGTGGAAGGTGGACTTAAGACCCAGTGCGGGCAGACGGACCGAGCCTGCAGCGCATTGATCAAGGACCTGAAGCGACGTGGGCTTCTGGACGATACGCTCGTTGTCTGGGGTGGCGAATTCGGGCGAACACCCATGGTCGAATCAAGTGCCGCGCTTGGCCGCAAACTTGGCCGCGATCACCATCCGCAAGCGTTCACGATTTGGCTGGCCGGCGGAGGTGTGAAACCTGGTATCTGCGTTGGGCAGACTGACGATTTGGGATTCCATATCGTCGATTCGCCGTTTCATGTGTTTGATCTGCAAGCCACGATTCTGCATTTGCTGGGTTTGGACCATAAACGCCTGACGTTCAAGTATCAAGGGCGAGATTTTCGACTGACCGATGTGCATGGCGAGTTGATCAAACCGGTCCTTGCGTAAGTTGCTGACCACCGGAAGCCGGGCGGAGTCTTGATTGCCTATTATGTGGAGAACGCGTGGTTCGGAGAGCACGCGTTTCAGAGAGACAGCCAGAATCCGAAGCAAATGCCGGCCAATCCTTCCGATGGGGATTGGACTCGAGTAGATCAACAGAAAGCGAACTTTGCATGGGTGAACATTCAATGTGGTTCACGACTTATCGTTTCTGGAAATCTTTCGGAGTTTGTCGATTCGGCTCTTGATAACTTCCGGTTGATGGTACCCGCAAAGAACCGCTTTCTTGAGTTGCTGCTCTGCCTCGTCGAACCGTTCGACAGTCGCGTATGCGATAGCCAGATTTGAATGCGCTACCGCAAGGGAGTCGTCCAATTCCACGGCGCGCTCAAGGTGCTGGATCGCCGATTCGTAGTCGCCTTGAACGATGGCCAACGCGCCCATGCTCACGTAAAGCGGGGCGTAGTTTGGGGCGAGTTCCGCCGCTTTCGCATACGCGTCAGCTGCTTTGTCGTACTGGCCCATCAAACGAAGAACTACGCCTCGATTCACGTACGCCTCGTGGTTTGCAGGGTCTTGCTCAATTGCTTTGTCCTGATATTCCAAGGACTTTGTGTACTCGCCCAACTCGAGGTAGCAGTTGCCAATCATTGTGAGCACATAAGTCTTGGACTGCTCGTCCATCGGGGTTTCAATCGCGCTTTGGAAATGAGGTAAAGCCTCCGAGAACTTGCGCTGAGTGAATAATTGCTGTCCCAGTTCCACGTCAGTATCTCGAGTGGATTGGATTGTCCCGACGGGGTTCGGTTGAGAATCACAGCCGGTCAGGGACAGCATGAGGAGCAAGCAGGTCGATACGACAATATACAGGGGCATAGGTGCTTCCTTGTGACTAACGACCAGATTTCATGCGTGCCGTGGATGTGAGTTGAACGCTGACCTGCAATTCAAAGCACAAGGCCGCAACAGAAACGTATCCCCGAAAACCGGAGCGGCAAACCGTTGTGGCGGAGAATCCTGCCTGGCGGGGCAATTACTCTCGCGTCGACTCGATGGAATAACGCATGCGGTCATTATGCAGCTTTCACGGGCGGCGTGGTAGCCTGGCAGGAGTATTTTTTATTCTCGCGGTGAGGGTTGCCAATTGGACCCGTTTGAGGAGATGCTTCCGGAACACGCCAAACGCATTTGTAGTTCTCCGCAACAAAGCAGCGCGCGGAAAACTCGGCAGATGACAGGCAGCAGAGCGATTTCCCTGCCGGTTCGTTTCTCGTCAACTCCCTGCTGCACACGGCAGATGGTTGAGCCGATTTGGACGCTGCTCGAGATTGACTGCGGCAGATATCCACCGCGATCGTGACGAGGCTGTGAGTTCGGCGTAAACAGTTTCCATGCGCTCGCCAAAACGGTACAATTTTGTATTCCTTTCAGGCGGAGTGCGTGAGAATAGACTGCCGTGTTGCAATACGTCGGAGAGCTTTGGGCCAGGTAGGCGCGAGGGCGAGAATCGTTCTGCATGTCGCCGAGCGAGAGCTTTGATCCAGCCAGCAGGTTCTGCGGATTGGCCCGAGCCGTCTTAAGAGGAGAGAATCCAATGAACAAACGACGGATGACTACTTTGCCGAGTCGCCGCGACTTCTTCGCGTCAGCGACCGCCGGATTGGCGACATGGGCTGTGCAGAGTTCCGTCTTGGCTCAGCCGCCCGTGGCGAAGGATGACATGGTGAGCGATAGACTTTGGGTCTTCGCCTGTGCCGCTAACAGCGACTTTCCTCACCTCGGCCGGCGGTCGGTCATGACGCCGGCCGAAAGCGCGTTCTACTTGGACGTGCCGAATATCATCGTTGTCCAGTCAAGTACGACAGAGGCTCCTTACGGCCGTCTGGAGCCCCGTTTGCGCAATACGCGGTTGCCCTGCGCCCGCTGCAGCGGGTTGTGTGGTCGGTCGTTGGTTCAGGCGGATTCCATTCGGACAGCGAGACCGAGGAGGTCCTGAAACTCGCTCGCTCGACACCCAACTTCGCAGGCATCATGCTCGACGATTTCTTCACCGGCGAAAAGAAAGGCAAGCGCGCGCAGTTGACGCTGCAACAACTCGCCGATATTCGTTGCCGCCTCAAAGGCATTGACCCGAAGCTCGACATCTTTGCAACCCTTTACACTCACCATCTCGACCTGCCCATTCGAGACTATCTCGAATTGATCGACGTGGTTACGTTATGGACGGGAAACTCGGATGATTTGACGCACTTGGAGCCAAATCTCAGAAAGGCGGAAGCACTTGCTCCGAAAACCAGAAAGATGCTCGGTTGTTATGTGGTCGATTACGGGCGCAAGCGAGGTGTACCGGTGCCGCAGATGCGGTTGCAGTGCGACACAGGATTGCGATGGCTTCGCCAACGGCGCATTGAAGGAATAATCTTTCTCGGGAACACGACGATGGATCTGGGATTCGAGTCTGTGGAATGGACGCGACAGTGGATTCGGAAAGTGGGGAAGACTCGTCTCTAGACGTACCGCATCACATTGATCCTGTGGTTGAAATATTCGAGCTGCGGCGACTTAGGTTACTGACGCTGATACCGTGCCGCAAATACGTTCAGGTCGTGTTGAAACAATTCGAAGATCGCCTGTGGATCATCGATCCCGCGACCAGCGAGCACGGCGCCCGTGTTATTGTCAATGAACAGATAGTCTCCCTGTTGCGTGATCTGGCCATAGCCCCAACGCTCGGTCGATCCGACGGTCAAGAGAGAGTCGTGAACTTCCGGCAACGGTCGATCGGCCAGGAAATGAAGGATGATATGCGGAAGGTCCTTGTGTGAGAGAAACGCGCTGATGCGTTGCGGAGCGATACCTCGCCCCGACACTAGCAAACGCCGCATGACAGCTTGAATGTGGTCGGCGCCCCCTGCACTCACTCCGTAGGTTGTTGGCGGGACTGCACTGCCGGCTAAAGCAGGCGGCATCGGGACGCGGGTGGCTGGTAACCAGGTAGGAATGCGGGTAGGTTGTTTGCTGGTGTTGAGAATAGACTTGTTTTCGTCAGGTTTGCTTATACATCCAGTAGGAACCTTCTGATGCCAAAACCGTCTCTCTTTTTCAAACGCCCCGAGGCCGATCTCGCCACATTGGAACTGCTGGCGAAACAGTTACCCAACGTTGATGCGGCCACCGCCGAGATTGCCCGACTTGCCGCCGTCCAAACGCTGCCAAAAGGTGCGATTCATGTCATCAGTGATATTCATGGTGAGGACAAGAAGCTGCAACACGTGATCAACAACGCTTCGGGGACGCTCCGGCCGCTTGTCGAATGGCTGTTCGCGGAGACCATGGATGCCGAGCAAATCAAGGAGTTTCTCAAACTCACCTTCTATCCGGCTGAAGTGACCCAGCGTCTGGAGCGGTCGCTTGAATCTCCTGGAGATATCCGAGCCTATGCGGTCCGCATGCTCAAGCCCCAGCTTGAATTACTGCGTTACCTGATGTCGAACTTCAGTTTGCGGCTCGCAACCCGGCGGTTTCCGGCCGAGTACAGCGAATTGCTGTTGGAAATGGTGCATGCGCCATCCACTGAGCGGGGGCCGGAGTTTGTCGAGGCGATGATCGACGAACTGTTGCGCCGTGGACGCGTGCTGCATTTGATCCACTTGGTAGGGCGGTTGATTCGCAACCTGGCGATTGACGAGTTGATTATCGCTGGAGATTGCTGGGACCGTGGTCCGCGGGCGGATCGTGTCGTTGATTACCTGCGCCATCAGCCCAATGTGTCGTTCGTGTGGGGCAATCACGACATGCTTTGGCTCGGCGCGTCGCTCGGGCATGAGGCGTCAATCTGTGCGGTCCTTCGTATCTCTTTGCGTTACCGACGCCTCGGCCAGCTCGACGAAGGTTACAGCGTGCCGTTGACGCCCTTGGAGCACCTTGCTCGCACCGTCTACGCTGACGATCCTGCGGAGTTCTTCATGCCGAATCGGCAGGGAATGCGGCCCAACCTGGTCGTTGCACGCATGCAGAAGGCGGCTGCGGTGATGCAATTCAAACTTGAGAGCCAGATGATTCAGCGCAATCCACACTGGGGGTTGGACCATCGGCGTTTGCTGCACCACATCGATCATGCACAAGGAACCATTGAAATAGATGAGCGGTCTTATGTGCTGCGCGATACGCGGTTCCCGACGGTCGATCCGAAACATCCCTATCAGCTGACAGCGGAAGAGTCGCTCTGTCTTGAACGTATGAAGCAGTCGTTCCTCAACAGCCAAGAACTGTACGAGCAAATGCGGTTCCTGGTCGGCTATGGATCGATGTACTTGATTCGAGGCGAGTGCCTGATCTTCCATGGGTGCGTGCCAACCGATGCGGACGGTGAGTTTCTGCCGATGACCGTTGACGGCGAGCCGCTGGCCGGCCGCGCACTTTTCGAACGGATCGAGAAAGTGGTCCGGCGAGCGGTGGAGGAGGCAAAGTCAGAAGATCTCGATTTTCTTTGGTACCTGTGGAGCGGCCCGCGGTCGCCATTGTTTGGCAAGGACCGAATCGCCACGTTCGAACGAGACTTTATCGAGGACAAGACACCGCATCGAGAAATCAAGACACCATACTTCGGGCTCATTCACAAAGCGGATTTCTGTGACAAAATCCTGACTGAATTCAATGTGAGTGCCGACGACGGATTGATTGTGAATGGTCATGTGCCGGTGAAGGTCGAGAAGGGCGAGTCTCCGCTGAAACGTAGCGGGAAAGCGATCACGATCGACGGCGCGTTCTCCGAGGCATATGGTGACCATGGGTATACTTTGGTGCTCGAGCCGTCCAGGATCGTGCTGTGCGAGCACCATCATTTCGAATCAGTCGAAGCGGCCGTTCGAGATGGCGTCGATATCATTCCGAGCGTGCAAGAAATACGCGTCTTCGACAAACCTCGCTGCACTCGAGATACGGAACGTGGTCAGAGGATATGTCACCGAATCGAGTTGCTCGAGCGTCTGATCGATGCGTATCGCACCAACCGCCTTCACGAAGAAACGGGGAGCCGTACTGTTTGTCAGGGAAGGTAGCTTAATCGTTAGACGCAAGAATGAACAGGAAAACGAGCAAAACGTGACCGACACCCCGAGATCTAATGTCCAGGCAAAGACGTTGCGCCAAATGCCGCTCTGGGCCGACGCGCCCGTTGCAGAGAACCTGGAGTACCTATCCGAGCAGCTCATCACGTACATCGGCAACAAGCGTGCACTCCTCGGCGAAATCAGCGCGGCCGTCGAGCGTGTCAAACGTCGGCTGAACAAAGACCGCCTTCGTTGTTTTGATGTCTTTGGTGGTTCGGGGGTCGTATCTCGTCTGTTAAAGCAGCATGCGTCATTCCTTGTCTGTAACGACCTCGAAGATTATGCGGCGATCATCGGACGCTGCTATCTTGCTAATCGGAGTGATGTGGATGTCGGTTTACTCAGGCAGATTGTGGACGATCTGAACTCGCGGGTTTTGACCGAGCCCCTGCCCCCCGGATTCATAGAAGAGATGTACTCACCCCGTGATGAAACATGCATCACGAAAGAAGACCGTGTGTTTTACACAAAGAACAATGCGCGACGAATGGATAACTACCGCAGAATGATCGAGGAAGCCCCGCGCGACACGCGGGATTTCCTTTTGGCTCCATTGCTAAGCGAAGCGTCCGTACATGCTAATACTGCCGGTGTCTTCAAGGGATTCTACAAGAACCGCCATACAAAGATCGGACAGTTCGGGGGCAGCGGGTCGGATGCGCTTCTGCGCATCTTGGGAGACATCACCCTTGATGTCCCGGTGCTCAGCACTTTTGAGTGTGAATGTGAAGTGCTGCAAGAGGATGCTAACGCCGCCGCGCGGCACATTACGGACTTGGATCTTGCTTATATCGATCCTCCATACAATCAACATCCATACGGGTCCAACTACTTCATGCTGAACTTGCTGGCGCGCTACGAGCGTCCGGTGCATATTAGCCGTGTTTCCGGCATCCCCAAGGACTGGCATCGTTCAGGGTATAACGTTCGGGCTGAATCACTGGGTTTGATGACCGACCTGGTTCAGAGTATTGATGCGAGGTTCTTGCTGATATCTTTCAACAACGAGGGCTTCATTCCGCCCGCCGCGATGCGTGCCTTGCTTGATGAAGTGGGCTACGTTGAAGTTGTCGAGATGCAATACAATGCATTTCGGGGCAGCAGGAGTTTCATGAACCGATCCCTTCACGTTACCGAACACCTGTTCTTGGTTGAAAGGAACTGAGGTTCACTGAAGAAGTATGGGTAGCCGTTCACGTCGCTGGGGTCTGACGCAATTTTCGGCGGATAAAGCGTTTCTTTATGCGAACGCATCTTGTCACCGAAAATGGGTCTGACCCCTTGGAAGCGAACGTAGTCCTCGGCCAACTGGTTGCCGAGTTATTCGCTGGGCATCGGCCGCAGTCTTCCCGCGCACCTCATTCGTCCCACTTTAGCACCCACTCGCTCATCAAAACGCAGCGCATGCACAAAGGAAATCGAAGAAGAGAAAAGGTTCGTATTGGGTCTCAAGGAGGGGGTTCTCGGGCGCCATGGCGACTCGGAACCACAACGCATCGCTTTGAAAGCCGCTCAGATGGTAGCGAGTCGTGTTCGCCAGGCCGCATAGAGTTTTACCAAGGCTTCAGTTCGTCAAGCAAGTGAGGCAACGCAATGGCCCGGATCTTCTTTGTCATGTCGAACGAGTGTTGGCCTGCGTGAACGACGAACAGGCGTTGGAGTTTCAAGTCGGACAGGGCGGTCCGCATCGATGGCGTGATGGTCGGAGCCGAAGTCCGTTTCACTTCGAATCCCCAACGCTTTCTGCCACGAACCGCCAGTAGGTCAAGTTCTGCTCCCGCGTGCGTCGCCCAGAAGAAACGCTCGTTTTCGTTGACGCCCAATTGCCGAATCACCTGGTGGATGACGAAACCTTCCCAGGAGGCACCAA